>NZ_CAAAFT010000389.1:1431-2229 GCF_900634765.1 Candidatus Protofrankia californiensis
CCCCCGGGCTGCGTACCCCCGGGCTCCGCGCCCCCGGGCTGCGCCACAACACCCCCGGGCTCCGGCTCCGGAGAGCCTGCGGGGACGGGGCGGGGGCGGAACTCCCCCACGTCCGGAGTCCAGCCCGATGCGGCCGACGCCTGAGCCGGAGGGCGGCCAAGAGCGGCCGGCGTACGGGGGACCGGCCGGTCAGGAGCGGCCGGCGGTTCGGGCTGTCCCGTGCCTCGTCCAGGCCCAGCTCCTCTGGCCCCAGCTTCTCTGACCCCGGTGATGCCGGAGCCGGCGATGCGGGAACTGGCGTCGCCGGGCTCGCCGCCACCTCCCTCCGGCCGGGCGTCCCCGCCCGGAGGATGCGGCGACATCCGCGCCCCGCCCCCGGCAGGCCGCGTAGTCACGCCATCCGGCCGCCCGCCGCCAGGACGCGGGCGAGCGGAGCGGCGGCTGACGGCCACATCGCGGTCACCCTCCAGCTCGGACATGCGGAGACCGAGCAGCGAAACCGGCCTGGCGTCTCCGAGATCCGTGGCGGAAAGCATCCCGGGCGGGGTGTCGGAGCCCTCTCGGACGTCATGGGTTCCGCTGGTCTCCCGCTGCCCGTGCGGCTGGCGTGAGGCATCCGGCCCGTAGCCGTCCTCGTCACGCCTTCGCGCCGTCATCACCGCTCACCACAGCCTCCCCCTCCCGTGGTGGGCCGCGCCGGCACCGACCGCGAAGCCGTTCACGGGATGCGGGGCCACCAGGTCACCTGGTCCGGGCCACCACAACCACGGTATGCGCCAGCCGTTACAACCAAGAGTC
>NZ_CAAAFT010000389.1:2254-21187 GCF_900634765.1 Candidatus Protofrankia californiensis
TTACAACCAAGAGTCCCCTTAACAAGGGACAGTTACAAGGTTGGCCCGGACCGCCGGGGTCCGCTGGATCGCCCCGGTGACGGCAGTAAACAACCCGCCCGCGGACGCCCCGCAAGTGGGTCCCGGCCCGGGATCGCCCTGTTTGTTCGCGCTCGGCCCCTCACCCGGGGAGGGTGAAACACCCTGGCGGTCCGGTTGCGGGTCACCTGCCGGGAATGACGTGAGCGCACCAACCGGATCCGATCGGCTTTTAAGGAGATCGGATCGACCGGAGCGTCGGTCAGGTAGCGCAGATCCGTTCAGGCAGTGAAGATCCGTTCCAAAGGCGGCCAAGAACTCATGATCGAATATCGCCTAATCATGAAACGGGGGAACATACGGTCGTGCTGGCAACCGTTTTCGCACTCAATTTTCCGATCAGAACAGGACGCTCGACCGCCTGACCGGCGCCCGCAAGCCGAAGACAGTGCGATCATGCTTCTTTCATACTGCCGGACGCTTAGACCCCCGGGTCACTTCAGGCCGTTTTAGGCCACTTTAAGGAGAGGAGCACCGGCTGAGATGCCGCTCAACGAGTACAGATCCGGCACCGCATTCCCCGGCGTGATCGGGCGTACCACGGACGAGTCGAGCCCGGCGTGGCCCCAGCCGGTCCGCGCGGTGCCCGGCACACCGAACGTACTGATGATCGTCCTGGACGACACCGGTTTCGGGCAGTTGGGCTGCTACGGCAGCCCCATCGCGACCCCGAACATCGACACACTGGCCGCGGGCGGGCTCCTCTACAACAACATGCACACCACCGCACTGTGCTCACCGTCGCGCTCGTGCATCATCACCGGGCGCAACCATCATGCCAACGGTATGGCGGCGATCACCGAGCTCGCCACCGGTTATCCGGGCTATGACGGCAACATCCCGTTCGAGAACGGTTTCCTGTCGGAGATGCTGCTCCGACACGGGTACAACACCTACATGGTGGGCAAATGGCACCTTATGCCGTCCGAACAGGAGTCGGCTGCCGGGCCCTACGACCGCTGGCCGCTGGGCCGCGGCTTCGAGCGTTTCTACGGATTCCTCGGCGGCGACACCAGCCAGTGGTATCCGGATCTGGTCCACGACAACCACCAGGTGACACCGGAAAAAACCCCCGAAGCGGGTTACCATCTGACCTCGGACCTGGTGGACAAGGCCATCGACTTCATCGCCGACGCCAAGCAGATCGCCCCGAGCAAACCGTTCTTCCTGAACTTCTGCACCGGCGCCACGCACGCCCCGCACCACGTGCCCAAGGAATGGGCGGACCGTTACTCCGGCCGGTTCGACGACGGCTGGGACGCCTACCGGGAGCGGGTTTTCGCCCGGCAGAAGGAACTGGGTGTGGCGCCACCGGATGCTGAACTGTCCCGGCACGACCCCGACGTCCCCGCATGGGATTCCCTGACGCCCGAGGCCCGCCGACTCGCGGTACGCATGATGGAGGTGTACGCCGGATTCCTGTCCCACACCGACCACCACATCGGCCGGCTGCTGGACTTTCTCCGGGAGACCGGCGAGTTCGACAACACACTGATCATGCTCGTGTCCGACAACGGCGCCAGCGCCGAGGGCGGGGTCACCGGGACCACGAACGAACTGCAGTTCTTCAACAACGCCCCGGAGCCTCTCGAGGACAGCCTCAGAAAAATCGACGACCTCGGTGGCCCCTCGACGTTCAACCACTATCCCTGGGGTTGGACCTGGGCCGGCAACACCCCGTTCCGCCGGTGGAAGCGGGAAACCTACCGCGGCGGGGCCAGCGACCCCTTCGTCGTCCACTGGCCCGCGGGCATCACGGCCCGCGGCGAGGTACGGACCCAGTACGCGCACATCATCGACATCGTGCCGACCGTGCTCGACGTACTCGGTGTCGAGCCGCCGGCCGAAATCAGGGGCGTCGCCCAGTCGCCGCTGCATGGCGTCAGTTTCGCCTATACGTTCGCAGACCCGGCCGCACCGACCCGGCATCACACCCAGTATTTCGAAATGCTCGGGCACCGTGCGATCGATCACGACGGATGGCGTGCGGTGTGCCCATGGCCGGGACCGTCCTTCGCGGAAGCCGGCAAACCGTTCGGTGTACCGATCTCCGCCGAGGAGCTGACCGATCTGGATGCCCACCACTGGGAGCTCTACCATGTGGCGCAGGATTTTGCGGAAAACCACGATGTCGCCGAACAGAACCGAGACAAACTCATCGAGATGATCTCGCTGTGGTACGTGGAGGCCGGCAGATACAACGTGCTTCCCATCGACAGCAGCGGCGCCGTACGGCTGACGGTGGAACGTCCACAGATCACCGAGGCGCGAACCTCCTACACCTTCCGGCCCGGCACCCAGACGCTGCCGTTCACCGTTGCCCCCAGGGTGCTCAACCGCACCCACAGCATCACCGCCGACACGGAAATTCCGCCGGATGGCGCTGAGGGAGTCCTGCTCTGCCAGGGCGCAGGTACCGGCGGCTGGTCGTTCTACGTCAAGGACGGCAGGCTGCGTTACTCCCACAACTATGTCGGACGCGCCGTCTACCACGTGGAGTCCACCGACACCGTGTCCCCCGGCCGGCACCAGCTGCGCTTCGAATTCGAACCCACTGGAAAGCCGGACATCGCCAACGGGGAAGGCACCCCGGGGCGGGCCCGCCTTTACATCGACGGACAGCCGGTCGGAGTGGGCGACATACCCATAACCACGCCCATCGCCTTCAACCCGGGCGGGCTGACCTGTGGCGCCAACCCGGGCTCGCCGGTCGTACCGGACTACCCGGCCCCGTTCCGATTCACCGGTGTACTGCACAGCGTGACCGTCGCTCTCGACGGAGAGCTCATCACGGACATCGAAAGCGAGGCGCGCATGGCCATGTCGCGACAGTAGCCTCTCCAGGCTCTCTCCCGCCTCATCGACGTGGCATGTGACCGTCCCCGTGGCCTGGCGTTCGGATGATATGCCGTGATCAGGAAGTGCACCCAGCCACCCATGGAAACAGACGTCACGGCGCTCAGGGTCAGGTCGAGCCCCCGTTTCCACCGGCTGCTCTCCAGCCTCGGGTACCAACCATGGACTGGAATCATAAAGATCGACTGACAGGAGGACGCTTCGCCGGAAACCGGCCGGACCAGCATTAATGGTGAGGGCCGCGAGATCCGGCTGCGGATCCGATGCTCAGTGCCGACGTTATTGGGAGGATACGAGCTGTTCGGGAGTGTCCAACCAGAACGTCTGCGCTTCGGGGGTGATGGTCAGGCCGAAACGGGAATGGTCCGGCCGCCCGGTGCCGGTCCACCATTCGTACGCCGCTTCCAGTTCCTCCCACAGTCGACGTGGCCCGTAGTGGTACACCTTGTGTCCGTCGGTCCCGGACGTCACCGTGGCCCAGGATCCGGAATCGAAATGCGACATCAGGAGGATCGTTCTGCCGTCGCTGTCGTTCCTTTCTCCCGTGACCCAGCCGGGAAGTCTGGCACCGAGGGCGAAGGCCGCCTCGAAGTCGGTGAACGGTTCACGCGGGAACAGTCCGGTGGTGGTGGCCTCGGCGTCAGCCGTGTCCGATATCTCCCACAGTGCCTCGTCGTCCCGCTGGTTACGCAGACGCATGAACGATGCCCCGCCATGAAACCGGCCCTGGGCGCTGCCGTTGCGGTCGACGGTCAGGCGCAGGAATGCTCCGCGCCCGAAACCACCGACCAGCGGAAGAACGATCCGTCCGCCGGGTCGGGTCTGCTCGACCCAGGCATAGGGAACCCATAACGCGCTGGCCGTGGCCATCACCCGATCGTAGGGGGCGCGTTCGAGATACCCGCGAGTGCCGTCACCGGTGATGACCGTGACCGGATACCCCGTCCGCTCCAGGGCCTGCCGGGCGTGCGCGGCGATCGTGGGATCAATCTCCATCGTGGTGACGTGTCCGGGAGCTGCTCGTTCGGCGAGGAGAGCGGCGTTGTATCCGGTGCCGGTACCGATTTCGAGGACATCGGTTCCCACTGTCACGTCGAGCAGCTCGAGCATCTCCGCCATGACGGACGGTGCGCTGCTGGAACTGGTCGGAATGATCCCCCTGCCGTCGTACTCGTTCGTCCCGTCGTCGGCCTGGGTGACGACCGCATCGCCGTCGTTGACGATTCTCAACCATTCCTCGGGATTCTCTGCCCTGCTCAGCGGGACCATCCACCCGTCCGCGCGTCTGACCCAGATCACATCCGGGACGAAGTCCTCGCGTTTCATATGCCTCTCATGCGTTTCCGGAGCCGTTGCACAGCGGGCAGGTCACACTTTGCGCCTTGCCGCCTTCCTTGCCGTCCCGAGTGACCTCGATCGTTCCTCTACCGCTGCACCGCGGACACTTCGGCGGAGTCCCACTGTGTTTCCCCATGTCCACACCTTAAACTTCGGCCACGGTCGGGACCGCCGGCGGCGCGCAGGACCACGATCGCGCCGTCTTCGGTCCGGCTGTGTCCTTCGGTTCAGCCGTGGCGCAGTTCCCGCAGGACGTTCGCGGTCTCCAGCACGGCGAAGGTGGCTTCGCGGCCCTTGTCCTCCGTCGAGGAGGGCAGACCCGCGCGATCCCGCGCCTGCTCGACCGTGTCGCAGGTCAGGACACCGAAGCCCACCGAGACCCCGGTGTCCAGAGCGACCCGGGTGTGTCGCTGCGTTGTCGCCGCTGACTCCGGACAGCTGCATGACAGACGCGGCGTCCTCGTCGGACCGGCGCCCTTTTAGCGTCCGATCGCCTGCCGGTACTTCTTCAGCAGCGTCTCGTCCTCCGAAAAGAAGTGATCAAGAAGATTGCGCAGGTCGCCTAGATCAGGTGTCTGCCGCGGCGGAAAAACGTGCTGTTCCACACGGAAAGTTCCGTCGCCAAGGTTGTACATCGTGTACAGACCCAGCTTCAGTCTGTCGAGTTCCAACAAGATGTCATCGCGCAGCGGAAGCTCATCCTCGGCCGAGACCGTTTCGACGACGAGACTTGGGTAGTGCGCCCACCGGCCATGAGCCGCCGCCTCGTAGAGCGACTCCAACCGGTTGGCCTCCGACACCCTCTTGATTTCGAAGGATGAGATCGTGAGCTCAACATCGGGTAGCAGAGGCGATCTCCACACCTCGACCGCGACCACATCAGGTCACGACCACTGGCCGCTGGCACGTGCCCGTCCGCGCGCGGTCGCGGTCTCGCGCACATGACCGAATGTGAGCGTTCTGGTATCGAGATCGCTCCTGTACCAGTCGACGAACGACTGGTACATCTCGGACTCCCGGCGGACCAGCTGTCCGGGGCCCGGAGAGGTGAACCCGACGTCATCTACCAACGTTTCAGATGCCTCGGCATCCGGCGCTTGGACCGCATCATCAACACGGGCGAGCGTCCCACCCCGACCGCGCCCCGGTCGGACGAGACCGGCGGCCTTGAGCTCATCCACAGCCGCCCGATAGCGATCATTCGTGAGTCTGACCAGGCTGCGGAGCCGCAGACCGCCGATGGCGCTGCCATCAGGCGGAAGCCGATCAAAAACCTGGCGTGCATCGGCAGACATCTCCGGCCAAAGCCGGGCGCTGTCGGCCGTCACCCGGCGAATCCGCCGCCCTTCCCTGATCGCCAGCCCTGCCGAGACGAGCTCCTCCACGGCGCTCTCGAACTGTGCATCCCTCATCTTCAGACGGTCTTGCAGAGGACCGCAGTTGGACGACGTAGAGCCGATCTCCGCATATAACCGTGCCGCCGCTCTGGAGAGTGCCATCCCGCCCCCACCGTCCATCAGGCTCGTTGCCCCGTATCGTCGCCGTGGATATATCCGGCGCGTCGGACGATTCTATGAATCCCGGTCTGCTCCCTGTCAGGCGGGCTTGTCGCGACAGATGCCGGCGAGATCGCAGGTGCCGCGTGCTGTGCACCAATGCCGATGGCGCGGCAGGTCATTGGCGCGCAGGGCCTCCCCGGCGTCCCGGATTTTGCCCTGGATGTCGCCGAGCAGAGACTCGTCGACGACCTCGCGGGTACTGCGGGACCGCTCGTCGAGGTTGAGAACCTCCACAAGGTCGGCCCGCTGGCTGGTCAGGTCCTGGTAGCCGAGGGCGTACACGTGAAGTTGGTCGCGGGTAACGTCCTCGGCCTGGGCCCGTTCGGTGGACTTGAAGTCCACAATCGAGGTCTCGTTCGTATCCAGCCGGCGGATGAGGTCGATCCGACCGTCCACGGTGATGCCCGGGGCGACCCGCACCTGCACCTGCTGCTCGCTGTACAGAGTCTGTCCGAGGGTTCCCCGGTTCTCAAGGAGATAGCGGCTGACCGCCTTGCGGGCAGCGTCGCGGAACTGCTCCCGCAGCGTCGGGTAGGCGAACGGGACGTTCAGATGCCGATCGACCAGATCCGCGACCTCCGTCGGTGAGGCCAGGTCACCGTCAATGGCCCGCTTGTGGATCTCTGCCATGACGTCATGCACGGACTTGCCGTAGCCGAGCGCCTCATGGATCGGCGGGTTGAACCCGCTGTATTCATTCGCGTCGAAGCGGCATGTCGACTATGCGGTCGGCGTGCACATGGAAAAAATAGGGGCCAGAACGCTGTGACGTGATGTGATGTATCGCTTCGATGTTAGCGATGAAGCGATCGGCCATCTGTGGGCCTGTCAGGTCCTGCCTGGCGAGAGCGAAGCACCGTGCCCGAGACTCGACTATCGCCTTTCGTATCAACCCGTCGAAGCGCATTGCCGTGTCGTTTGTCAGAATCACCATATTGAGAGCCGAGACCTCGGGTATCCACTCGTGATCCTTGGCCTCCTGCGACTTCTCCGTGCCGTAGTGCTCCTGCATAGCCACGACCACGAATCCGGCGTGACGTAACCTGCTCGGAACGATTTTTGCTCCGAGATCACGGTCGGCGAAGAAGATCGGCGGTTCAGGTGGCGTATCGGGCGGCGACATCTACAGCGTCCGCGATCTCGTCGGCTGGGATCCCGTAGTCATCGGTCAGGTCCCCAATACTTTCACCCGCTTGGTGACGGCGTAGGACGGTCTCGACACGGACTCCGCTGTGGAGAAAGTAAGGGCGCCCGAAGTTCATCTGCGGATCAACTGCGATCAAGGCCGTATCGTATCCGGGGAGTTGAATCCGATCGACTAGATCATCATCCGCATAGCTGATGAGTCTCAGGTACCTCTGCACAACTTCGGTGAAAACACGCTGACCGCTGCGGAGACTGACCAGCTCGAGGGCTCGGCGTGCAGCCAGCGGATCGGCGTCATTGTGATGGGCATAGTCCCACAGCAGCTCCGCCCCGACGAGGTACAGCCGCTTGCTTGCCAGGGCGTGCCCGATGCCTACTTCGGCCCGCAGAAAGTCAAGAGCCGGGCGGATCTGTTGTAGAGGCACGTGCGCCTGCCGGAAAGCAGCGAGAACCATCCCCTCGGCCAGCCCCACGAACGGCACGGACGGTCCGTTTCGGTAGGTGGGTGGCACTGAGGTGACCACCGCATCCTTGGCGACCGCCCCACGCCCCTCGCGCCGCCGTACGTATCCTCTGGCCCAGGTGGCGAACGTGGTGCGTTTGAGCGCCAGGTACCGAGCGGCCTCCGCCACGGTGTAGAGCGGGACGGTCAGCCGTACGTCGTCGGCCGCTGTCGTACTCATGGACCGATCATGACATATCAGTGGTTGATCGTGGTCTTCCGGCGCGCCGGATGGTTCGTCAACCACTGAAAGATCACAGATCATACCTCGTAGATTTTGAGGACTTCGTCGCCGTAGTGGTTGATGGCCTTGACCGCGATCCTGCCGGTGTCGGGTTTGGGGAACGGCCGGGACCGGGTTGTGTAAAGGGTTGACCAGGCGGCCTCGTCGATGTCTGCCTTCAGCGCCTTCTTCAGCCGCGCGTAGGGGTCGTTGCCGGCCCCGGAGAAGTAGCAGTGCCGGACGAAGAACGACTCCCCGTTGTAGGCCGTGTCCACCATCCACAGAGCGATGCTGGACGGGTCGTCCGAGCGGATCTGGCCGGTGGTCGGGTCACGTCGATGCCCCGGATGTCGGCCACGAGCCCGTCGGGCGTGTGCTCGATCTCGATGTCCGGCTCACCGAACACGGTGAACAGGTTCGCCGCGCCCGTCTTCTTCAGCAGCTCGTCGCCCATGGCCAGGTCCGGGTTCATCCGGACCAGCAGGATTGGCAACCGCCCGAGTTGGCGTTCCGCGGCGACGGAGGCGAAGTCCGCACCCTCGGATGGGCGGAACTCCCCGACCACCTCACCGGCCTGGGCGTCGAAGACGAACCCGAGAACGAGCAGCAGGTCGTGACCCTGGCCGCGCAGCGCCTCACGGGCGGCGTCCTTGATGAACGTCGGGCTGACCGTGCCGTACTCCGGGCCGATCGCGACAGCGACGTGCTGCGGGGTGCCCGCGTCGGCGTCCCGGCGGGTACCGACGGCCTGCACGTACCTGCCGGCGTGCGGTTCAAGCGTGTCGAAAACGAGCCGTTCCCGCTTGAGTCCGTTCTGGACGCCCGCGGCCCGCAGGTTCTCCAGGATCGTCGACTCGTACGAGGACGCCTCCACGGACTCCGACGCCTCCCGCTCGGTGCGGGGTAGATCCGCCTCGAGGCCGAGCGCCCGATGCGGCGACAGGCTCTCCACCGTGAACCGGCCGGACACTCGGATCTTCCGCTTGTCCTCGTACGGACGGTCGTAGAGCAGCTCGGTCTCAGCATGCCGTTTGATCGCCGCGTCGATCTCCTCGCGGGTCATGCCCTCGACGATGTCCGGGTTGTTCGCGATCGACTTCAGCGTGACGTGCGGGACCCACTCGTAGACGAAACCCTTGCGGATGTCGCCCTTCGTGCCGCCGGTGGGCCGGGGTGTTCCGTGAGCGCGGCCTCCTTTGCCCGTCCTTCCGGGGAGTCCGCCAGCAGGTAGTAGGGCAGCTTCGCCCCCATCAGCCGCTGCCGCGCCAGCGCGATAGCCATCTGGGATGTGTCGATCGTGATCCACCGCCGCCCCCACTGCTCGGCGACCAGCGCGGTAGTCCCCGACCCGCACGTCGGGTCGAGCACCAGATCCCCCGGATCCGTCGTCATCAACATACAACGCTCGATAACGCGCGTATGAGTCTGCACGATATATGTTTTTGGGTCACCAAATCCTGATGTTACAGTATCATCCCAAAGATTAGAAAATGGGAATGCAGGAAAATCGTCAAAATAGCGAATATAGGTCAATGTATTGCCAACGTCCACAAGACGTGACGCGAGTTTCAGTCTTTCCATTCCGAGGACATTGGTTTTCCAGCGCGCTTTCGGTCCAGGCGTGAAAGATCGACCATTAATGTCTACCTCAAACCAGGATGCGGCACCCTCTCCCTTTGCTCGACCAAGTCCTTGACTTGTAAGCTGATCCCGTCGAAAAAGCCGTCCCTCGAGATTTCCTGCGAGTTCTTCGATGGAGGCTTGCCGCCTCACCCCTTGCCGATCTTCGACCCAAGTGTACTGCCCGGAACCGGTTCCACCGAATTCTCGCAGTCGGTAGAGTGTGCGGTATTTAGTTTGTTCGGAGACGCGTGCATACCACAATAGATAATCGTTTACGCCGGCCAGGCCCTCACCGGTAGAGCTTGTGGTCTTCTTATAAGTAATTAACGATCTAAAGTTCTCTGAACCGAAGACTTCGTCCAGTAGGCAGCGAACGAGGTGGACGTTTTCGTCGCCGATCTGGACGAAGATGCTGCCGGAGTCGGTGAGCAGGTCGCGGGCGACCGTCAGGCGGTCGCGCAGGTACGACAGATAGGAGTGGATACCCAACTCCCAGGTGTCGCGGAACGCCTTGATCTGCTCGACCTCGCGGGTGGCGTCCTCGAGCTTGCCGTCCTTGACGTCCCGCTTGCGGGTGGAGACCTGCCAGTTCGAGCCGAACTTGATGCCGTAGGGCGGGTCCAGATAGATCATCTGGACTTTGCCGCGCAGGTCCTCGCGTTCGGCGAGCGATGCCATGACCTCAAGGGAGTCACCGAGGATCATGCAGTTGGACCAGTTCGCCGCGTGCCGGTAGTAGTCGACCGCGTCGAAGTCGTCCAGACCGTCGAAGTCGGCGAACAGGTCGAGTTCGTCCTGCTGGGCGCCCCGGGTCGACGCTTTGCGGATCTCCTCGACCAGCACCAGCGGGTCGATCTTCTCCTGGATGTAGACGGGTGGGGCGGTCACCGCGAGGTCGACCGAGTCCTGGGCGTCCTTGCCCTTCCACACGAGCTGCGGATCAAGCGACGGATCCCGCTCGTACACGACGGTGACCGGCTGTTCGACCTCGTCCGGGACGAAGTCGTGCGCGTCCGCGGTGGGGATGTTGACCCGCTTGTCGTCGTGCCGGATCGACGTCACCGGCACCGAACCAGCCGGCGCGGGGGTCTTCTTACGCGGCGGCATGCTTGTCTTCCCCTCCGTTGGAACCCGTCATGTCGGCAGCCCGGTGATAGGGGCGTCCGCGTAGAGAAGGTCGATCGCCTCGCAGAGCTTCTCCCGGGTGGTCACCGGATCGGTGATCTCGATGTAGCCCCAGCGGCCGTACCCGCCGTGGTTGTTCACGGCCGCGCACCACAGGTTGCGTGCGGTGTCCGCCTTGCTCGACGTCATCGCCCTCATCGTCGGGTTCTGAGTCTTGAACGAGCCGGACACCTCCACGATCAGATGCCGGGGCACGTCGTCGTCCCGCTGGGCCAGCCGTACGAGGAAGTCCGGCAGGTAGCGGCGGGTCCGTGCACCGTGTACGTAGGGGATGTCGAACTCCAGATGGTCGTTTTTCACATAGGCGGCGACCTGAGGCAGGGACTCCAGCGTCTGGGCCATGATCTGTTCCCAGGTGTTGCCGTCGAAGCCGTCGAGCACGACACAGTTGACGTGGCACTTCTTCGGGTCGGTCTCCATCGTTCGCTTCGTGGTGAAGAAGTCGATGACATCGGTCGAGCCCTGCGGGTCGTACCGGCGGAAGATCGGCGTGATCCGTTCCTCCCCGGGGCCGGTTTCCGGAGAAACCGCATGCCAGATCCGCTCGACCGCGATCTCCCGCAGCTCGGCGAGGGTGAGATGACCGACGCACGCCCCCGGCTCGTAGGTCACGCACTCGTCCAGCCACTGTCGGGCGATCCGGACGAGATCCGGGAACAACCATCGCCGTGGTTCCCCTCCGGCGTCGGTGAGGAAGCGGCTGAGCAGCGCATGCGCGAGTTGGAAGGCGACCTCCTGCGGCCGTTTCCCGGCCAGCTCGGCCAGATCGTGGATCTCCTTCTCGCCGACGACCCCACGGCTCTCGGTCCAGCTCGCGATGTCGAACGGCACCTGGAAGTGGTGCTCCTTGCCGAACTGGGCGGTGAGCCGCCCGTCAGGAATCTCGACCCGGTAGCCGTCGAGTTTCGGGAAGACGATCCGCGCGTCCGCCCGGTCCTCGACCGCCTTCACCTGTGTCTGCGGCCGGCGCGGTCTCGGGTCGGCATTCTCCGGTGAGATCCGGATGAACGAGAACGGTACGCCATAGACCTCTGCGTACTCCGGTTCGAACATCCCGTCCTCGTTCACCGTGTAGGAGCGTCGGCGCAGCCCGCGCCCGACCACCTGCTCGCAGAGCAGCTGCGACCCGAACGCGCGCACGCCCAGGATGTGGGTGACCGTGTTCGCATCCCACCCTTCGGTGAGCATCGACACGGACACCACGCAGCGCACGCCTTCACCGAGCTTGCCCGCCTTGCCGACGGTGTTCATGACCTCGCGCAGGATGGTGGCGTCATCGAGTTCTTCGGTCGGTCGGTCGGCCGGTGCGGGCCGAGTACTCGGCCTTGAACGCCTCGATCTCCGCGGCGGCGATCTTCTTGAAGTCCTCCTTCAGACCCTCGCCGGACTCCAACTGGATCGAGTCGACCAGGATCGTGCGGGGACGCGGGAGCCAGCGGCCGTCGGCGACGTTCGAGAACAACGGCAGCGCCCCCGGCACCACAGTGGTCACCCGACCCGCGGCCTGTTCGAAGCCGGAGACGAAGTCGTAGACCAGCTTGGACACGGTCGTGTTGTTGCAGACCACGATGAACACCGGGGGTGTCTCACCCCGGGCGGCGGCATCCGAGGACTCCCAGCGGGCGAACGCCTTGGCGTAGTTGCCGTACAGGCTGCGCAACGCCCCCTCCAACGCGCCGGGTAGACCCTGGCCGGCCAACGTCGTGCCCTTCGGGAGCCGTTTCGGCAGCTCGGCGCCGACCTTCGACCACAGGTGCAGGTAGGCCACCTCGTCACCGGTGGCGTCGTCGTCCACGGGAACTCGTGGGATCTTGACGATGCCGGCTTCGATCGCGTCCATCAGGGAGAAGTCGCTGACAACCCAGGGGAACAGGTAGCCCTCCGGGTAACCGGATCCCTTGAGGAAGAACGGGGTTGCGGACAGGTCGTACACCGTCTTGATGCCGATCTTGCGGGTGATGTGGCGCAGCCCGGAGAACCACACTCCGGCGTCGGCGTTCCGGCTGTGCGCCTCCTTCTTCTCCTCACCAGCCAGGTCGTCCTCGGTCGTGGCGTTCTCACCGACCGCGGCTACCCGGCCCCGGTAGCAGTGGTGCGCCTCGTCGTTGAGCACGACGATCTCGGACGTGCGGGAGCCGGAGAACTCCCGCAGCACCCGGTTGACCATCTGGTCCGGGGTTTCGACGAACGGATCGTCCGACCCGCCCGCGGTCAGCAGAAGCTTGGTGCTGGTCGAGATCCCCTTGCCTTCCTTCGTGGCGCGCAGAAGACGCGCAGAAGAAAGGAATGGAAGTTCGTGATGACGATCTCAGCCTGGCGCAGTGGCCCCCACAAGTCTGCGGGGACGAGATCACGCTGCTTGTAGTAGTTCTCCTCGTCCGCGGGGAGCAGCACCCGCAACCGGTCCCGGATCGTGACACCAGGCGTCACCAGCAGGAAACGGCGGGTGAAACGGGCGTCCTGCGGGCTCGCGACCTTGTTCAGGGTCTGCCAGGCGATCAGCATCGCCATCACGACCGTCTTGCCCGCGCCGGTCGCCATCTTGAACGCGACCCGAGGGAGCCCGTCGTTGTGGTCGAGGTTCTGCTCGGCCAGGGCATTGCGAACCCACTCGTCACCCTGCTTCGGCGCGGCCTCCGCGATGAAGATGGCAGTCTCGGCGGCCTCCCGCTGGCAGAACAGGACGCGGTTCTCCCGCTCCTCATCCGACCAGTACTCCAGCAGCCGGCGGGTCGTCGGGGTGACATTCGGATAACCCCGTTGCCGCCAGATGTCGACCCGCTCTCGGATCTGGTCGACCTGTTCGTTACGGCGGCGCCGTTCCGCCACGTCGAGGATGTCAAGCTCGGTCTGTATAGCCTTCCCCCGGCCCTTGCGGGGCGCGGGAACCGGAATCCACGACTCACTGGGCCGTCGGGTGGCCGCGAGCTCGTCGGTGATCAGACCCTGCTCGTCGAACTGCCAGTGCCGTTTCGGCTCGGCGTACGGCGAGTTGATGATCGGATTCTCGATCACTGTACTCATGACGACGGTGTCACCTCCCCCGATGGCCTCGGCAAGAGCCGGCACGCGCCAGCTGGCCGCCTCGCCGTCGGCCCCGATAGCGCGGCCGATCGGACAACCAGCACAGCGTAGCGATCGAGTCCGACAGATCCGCTATGTGGTCGCGAACCGCTTATCTCGATCTTTCAAAGGAGCTAACCGATAAGTTCACGTCACATGCTCGCCCGGCGGCTCAGCGCCAGTGTTTCTTCTTGTCCTTCTTCATCCCGTCAGCGATCTTGCTGGTTACGGGAGGTTCTTGAAGCGGGTCGCTGAATGGAGGAGGTTCCCGCGGGCGGCCTGTCTTTGCGGTTCGACGACGTTCTCCGCCGGCGCGCAGAACCACGATCGCGCCGCCTTCGATCCGACCACGGACCAGCCACGGTCCGACGGCTCGACCACGGTCTAGCCGTGGCGCAGTTCCCGCAGGACGTTCGCGGTCTCCAGCACGGCGAAGGTGGCTTCGCGGCCCTTGTCCTCCGTCGAGGAGGGCAGGCCCGCGCGATCCCGCGCCTGCTCGAGCGTGTCGCAGGTCAGGACACCGAAACCCACCGGGACCCCGGTGTCCAGGGCGACCCGGGTGAGCCCCTCGGTCACCGACTGGCAGACGTAGTCGAAGTGCGGGGTGCCACCGCGGATCACCACGCCCAGCGCCACCACCGCGTCATGATCGGCGGCCAGGGCCGCCGCCACGACAGGCAGTTCGACCGCGCCGGGTACCCGGACCAGCAGCGGTGACGTGACAGCGGCGTCCTTGGCCGCCCGCAGCGCGCCGTCGACGAGGGCATCGGTGATCTCGCCGTGCCAGCGGGTCGCCACAACGGCCAGCCGCAGGCCGGCGCCGTCCGGGACCAACGGCGCCGGCGAACCATAACCGCTCATGCCGACTCGCCCTGACATACATCCGCCATCATCAGATCCTCGTCCATCACCACCGGATCCGCATCCGTGCGGCTCACGCCCGCGCCCGCGCTCGTGCTCGTAGTCGCGCTCCCGACGCAGTGAAGCGGGACGTCGGCGCGGACTCCCCCGACCTTCGGCAGGCCCGGCAGTTTCGGCAGGCCCGGCAGGTCGTGCCCCATCCGGTCCCGCTTGGTGGTGAGGTAGCGCAGGTTCTCCGGGGTGAAGTTCACCGGCAGCCCGACCCGTTCGACGATCTCCAGGCCGTAGCCTTCCAGACCGGCCCGCTTGGTCGGGTTGTTCGTCAGCAGCCGCATCGTCCGGACGCCGAGATCGACCAGGATCTGGGCGCCCGTGCCGTAGTCACGCGCGTCCGCCGGTAGGCCGAGAGCGAGGTTGGCGTCCACGGTGTCGTGCCCGGCGTCCTGCATCTGGTACGCGCGCAGCTTGTGGATGAGGCCGACGCCGCGACCCTCGTGCCCCCGCATGTAGAGGACCACACCCCGCCCCTCCTGGGCGATCATGCGCAGCGCGGCGTCGAGTTGCGTCCCGCAGTCGCAGCGGCGGGAACCGAAGACGTCACCGGTGAGGCATTCGCTGTGCACCCGCACCAGCACGTTACGGCCGTCCCCGATGTCGCCCTTGACCAGCGCCACATGCTCCACGTCCTCGATGGCGCTGCGGTAGCCGAGGGCACGGAACTCCCCGTAGGGGGTGGGGATCCTCGTGTTGGCGACCTGCTCCACGTGCTGTTCGCTGCGCCGCCGGTACGCCACCAGGTCGGCGATGGAGATCAGCAGCAGCCCGTGCTCCTCGGCGAACTTCGCCAGTTCCGGCAGGCGGGCCATGGTGCCGTCGTCGTTGACGATCTCGCAGATGGCCCCGGCGGGACGCAGCCCCGCGAGCCTCGCCAGGTCCACCGCGGCCTCGGTGTGGCCGGGGCGCCGCAGCACCCCACCGGCCTTCGCGCGCAGCGGGAACACGTGGCCGGGTTTGGTGATGTGCGCGACGGTGGTCGCCGGATCGGCGAGCAGCCTGATGCTCAGCGCCCGGTCGGCCGCGGAGATACCGGTCGTCACCCCGGCCCGGGCGTCGACGGAGACAGTGAACGCGGTACCCATCCGCTCGGTGTTGTGCGGGACCATCTGATCAAGTTCGAGCCGGTCGAGGTCGGCGCCGTCCATGGGTACGCAGACCACCCCGGACGTATAGCGGATCATGAAGGCCAACAGCTCCGGCGTGGCCTTCTCCGCTGCGAAGATCAGATCGCCTTCGTTCTCCCGGTCGGCGTCGTCGACGACGACGACCGGCCGTCCGGCGGCGATCTGCGCGACCGCGTCATCGACGGAGGCGAAACGCGCGTCACCGACTGACAGAGATGTGATCATGACAGTTGCCTGCTCCCGCTGTGGATTATGGGCGTGGTGAACGAACCGGCGCCGGTCGTGTCTGCCGCGGCGACGAGCTTCTCGACGTACTTCGCCAGGACGTCGACCTCGAGGTTGACCCGCTCCCCCACCGCCCGCCGGCCAAGGGTCGTTGCCTGCAACGTCGTCGGGATCAGGCTCACCGTGAA
Source organism: Candidatus Protofrankia californiensis (assembly GCF_900634765.1). NCBI lineage: Bacteria > Bacillati > Actinomycetota > Actinomycetes > Frankiales > Frankiaceae > Protofrankia > Candidatus Protofrankia californiensis. The sequence goes on from NZ_CAAAFT010000389.1 coordinate 18,283, forward strand.
CGAGGCAGGCGTGGACGCGCTCGCTGCGACGACCTCGACGACCGTCAGGCTGACGCCGTCAACGGTCACGGATCCCTTCTCGACGAGATAGCGCTCCAGGCCCGGCGGCAGGCCGATGCGCACGATCTCCCACTGCGTGTCCGGGCCGAAGGTGACGCGATCATGCTCTGTCGCGTCACCGGAGGCCGTCGCAGATGTAGCAGATGTGCTGGACCGGCGTTCGAGGACCGCGCCGACGCCGTCCACATGCCCCTGCACGAGATGCCCGCCGAGGCGGTCGGCAAGGCGCACGGGACGTTCCAGGTTGACCCGGTCGCCAGCGGACAGGCCGCCCAGGGCCGAACGGTCGAGCGTCTCCTGCATGACGTCGGCGGCGAACGCCTGTCCGTCGCCGCGAGGAAACCAACTGGTGACGGTCAGACAGACCCCGTTGACCGCGATGGACGCGCCCTCGCTGACGTCCTCGAGCACCTTCGTAGCATCAATGATCAGTCGGGCCGCGGCCGGCCGCGGCTGGACGGCCGCGACTACGCCGAGTTCTTCGACAATGCCGGTGAACATTCCTGGCGTGCCCTCTCGTCTCGGCATCACGTCCGAGACAGAGGCGATCACGCGGGACACGTCCGGCACATGGGCGCCGGCACGGGCCGTCGACGGATCTGGAACCGCCGGGCGGCACACGCCCGCGCGCGTCCTCCCATCCGGACTTTCACCGTCGGTCCCGGAATTTCACCGGGTCAGCCGCCCGCTGGCTGCGGACGGGTCGCGGACTGTCACCGCCGGCTCGGAGTTTCACCGACCCCGGAGCGCGCATGCTGCTAACTACCTGACCAAGTCTTGCACATGGAGACGGCACAGGTGCAAGAAAGCTCACTCGATACCGGAAAGCAATGTTCTAATCACGCTTAGTCCAGATTCACATGGCCGCTTTGCCGGATAGTTCACATGATCATTTCATGCGAGCACTTCACGTGAGCACTTCACGTGAGCAGATGCGCGTTGACCGCCCGGACCGCGGCGGCGAGACCTGGAACCTCGACGACGTCGAGACCGACACGCCGCATGATCTCCGCGCCTTCGCAGTCGACGAATACCTCGGGTTCACGCCAGGCGAAGACCACCCGGCGGATCCCCGCCTCGATGATCATTTCGGTGCACGTCCGGGGCCGCGACGCCCGGGCGCTGCACGGCTCCAGCGAGCTGTAGAGCGTCAGCGAGCTGCCGGACGCCGGCGGGCCGCTCGGCAACGCCCGGTCGGCCCGGTCGGGCGAGTCCGGTCCGTCGGACCGGTCGAGCGGGTCTGGCGGGTCTGGCCGGTCCGGCCAGGCGAGCTGCGCGAGCCTGCGCAACGCGACCTCCTCGGCGTGGTCATGCGGGTCGAGCTCGCGGGAGTAACCGGTCGCCAACACTCGTGCGGACGCGTCCGCCGTCGCGCCCACTGATCGGTCGACGATGACTGCGCCCACCGAGAACGCGCTCGGTGACGGCGGGCAGCGCCACGAGATCTCGATCGCCATCCGCAGCCACCGAACGTCCTCGCCGTCTGGCACGTCGACGTCTGATGTCTCAACACCAGGTGTCTCAACACCAGGTGTCTCGGTGTCTGGCGTACCGACGGGCGGTTCCCGGCGTCCCGCATCCGCCCCGCCGTCCGCCGCCACGGCCACTCAGTTCTTCCCGAGGACCGGTGCCACCAGCCGCGGGGAGGCTTCCAGCGCCTGCGCGCGCAGCGCCTCCAGCGCCGCGGCAGGATCGGCAGCACCGTAGACGGCGGTGCCGGCGACGAACACGTCCACCCCGGCCTGCGCGGCCCGCTCGATGGTGTCGGCGTTGACCCCGCCGTCGATCTGCAGCCACAGATCCAGACCGCGGTCGTCCAGCAGCCGCCGGGCCGCCGCGATCTTCGGCAGGACCTCGTCCATGAACTTCTGGCCGCCGAACCCGGGCTCGATGGTCATCAGCAGCAGCAGGTCGAAACGGTGCAGGTCATCGGCATAGCGCTCAACGGGAGTGGCCGGTTTGACCGCGAGCCCGGTGCGCGCGCCGGCGGCCCGGATGGCGTCGCTCGTGCGAGGCAGATCGGTGACGGCCTCGGCGTGGATGGTCACGTTCGCCGCACCCCGCTCGGCGTAGCCGGCGGCCCACCGGTCCGGATCGTCGATCATCAGATGGCAGTCGAGCGGGATGGTGGTGATCTTGCGCAACGCGGTCACCGTGTCCGGCGCGAACGCGAGGTTGGGGACGAAGTGGTAGTCCATGACGTCGACGTGCAGCCAGTCGGCGTGCCCCTCGACCGCACGTGCCGCTTCGGCGATCCGCCCGAAGTCGGCGGCCAGCAGGCTCGGGTAGATCTGCGCGGTTGCCACGCCTGCGAGCGTATCGACCAGGCCGGACCCGCTGTGGACGTCGAGCCGCGGGAGGACCTTCGGCGGCCCGGCGAGACGTCCGGCCATGGCATCCGACACCGGTCGCCGCACCCACTCGCCCCCACCTGCAACGGATCCGGTTTCCGGGATTCGGTCGGTCGGTCGAGGTCACGACCAGGGCCGCGCGGCTGCCGTCACGCCGTGGGACGCCCATGACGCCGGGAACATGGGCGCATTCCTCCGGGTCCGGACGGACCCGGAAGGGGTGAACGCGCTGGTCGCACGTCTGCCATGGACATCTCACGGGAAGTTTCCGCACCGGAACGGATGTACACAGTGTGGACGTGACTACTCTACGTCCGCTGTCCCCGGGTCGAGAAAGGACGTCGAATGGTGCATGTCATCCCGCATGGCCTGTCCGCGTCAGGGCGCCGGCTGGCCACGATCCTGACGACGCTGGTGACCACCGCCACGCTCACGGTCGGCCTGTCAGCGGTGGCCGCGCCCGCGCAGGCCCAGAGCACGCCCACGCCAACCCA
>NZ_CAAAFT010000390.1:0-1170 GCF_900634765.1 Candidatus Protofrankia californiensis
GGCACCGTCCAGGCAGGATCGGGATCAAGGATCAAAGCCGGGCAATTGTGATAAACAGGACGAGATTAGCATCTAGCGTCACCAGATGGCCACGCTGGTGGGTGGCTACAGGTGTTCCGCGGGACGCGGCCGGGCTGTCTTGCACGTCCGGCCGGCGAACCCGGAGCTGTTGATCTCCAGCCGGCCCGATAGTCGATCATGTCCAGCAGACGCGCGATTCCCGGCATGCTCACCGGCTTCCGGGGGCTGCGGATCGACCTGGACGTCCCGATAGTGATGATTACTTCTTATGCGGGGACACGGGGGGAAGCGCCGCTGGCCGGTCGGCATGCTGGTGGGGCTTGCCGGTGCGGCGTGGGCGGTTGCCGCATGGCGCAGTGGACAGGGCGCGGCTGCCACCCTCGCCGCGGTCGTCGCCGCGGCAGGGCTGTACCTGGCCTGGGCGGGCTACGCCGCCGACCGGCGGGACGCCCACAGGCCGGGAACACCGACCTTGCCGGCGTGGCGGACCGGCTCGCCGACCAGCTCGGACAGCTGTGGTCGGCCGAGGCGAAGCGACGAGGTCTCAACCGGCCGCCGCTGACGGTGTCCTGGCGGCCGGCCGACCCGGCGCTGGTCCAGCCGTGGTCCCACCTGCAGCGCCTGGTCACGGACGGCGCCGGCTGGACGCCGCGGGCGTATCCGGCGGCCGACCCGGGTGAGCTCGCCGGGGCCGGCCACAATCTGATCAAGGTGCTTGACCGGGTGCCGACCGGCCGGCTGATCGTACTCGGCGAACCCGTGATTCAACAATGTTCGATCATGGATCTCTGGTCGACTCCGGAATGGATCTGCGCTACCTGAGCGGTGCTCTAATCGGTGCCGACCGGCACCATGCCTCCGAACAACCTGTGGCCGGCCGCTGCGCTGTACACGTCGTCAGCCGCGCCGACGTGGCCGACCAGCAACCCGACCAGGCCGCGTCTGCGGACGTTCGTCGACCAGCCAGATGAGCACTGGCCACCGGAGAAGATCGGCGCGAGTTTGTCGCTGTGTACGCCAATGTGGCCGAAAAGCGTACGCGGCAACAAACTCGTTTGGATCATGGCCTGTACGGGTAGTTGCGGACGGGACCCGCACTGCGCCACCGGCGCTCCAGCAGCTCACGGACTGGTGCGGCGCAGGACGGCG
>NZ_CAAAFT010000390.1:1211-4627 GCF_900634765.1 Candidatus Protofrankia californiensis
GGCGCGACCTCGGCCGGCGTCCGGCGCCAGCGAGCCTCCGGCCGACGGCGCAGCGCCCCCAGACCCGTGCAGGGCACGTCAGCGAGCACCCGGTCGACGCTCCCCGGGCGCAGCGGCGCTGCGCGCCCGTCAGCCTGCACCACCGTCACGTTCGACCGGCCCGGCGTCGTGCCGGCAACCGGACTCCCCGGCACGCCGGCCATCGGGTCTCCCGCCGCGCCGGCCACTGGGACCGCCACCGCGCCTGCCACCAGCCGGGCCCGGGTAGCCCGCGGCTCCACCGCGACCAGCCTGGTCCGCGGCAACAGGCCCGCCAGCAGAGCGGTCTTGCCGCCCGGACCGGCGCACAGATCGACGCTCACCCCGGTGTCCGCCCCTACCGTCGCCACTCGCGACAACGCTGTCACGACCAGCTGGCTGCCCTCGTCCTGCACCCCGGCGCGGCCGGCGGAGACCTCCGCGAGCCGCCCCGGATCCCCACCGGCCAGCCGGACCGCATACGGCGACCACGGACCAGGCTCGGCAGCCAGACCAGCATCCCGAGCCGCTCGCAGCAACCCGTCCCGGTCGATCAGGCCGGGACGGGCGACCAGGTGGGTGCAGGGACGCTGGTCATCGGCCTCCAGCGCCGCGCGGGTCTGCGCGAGGTCGCCGCCGAGGGCCGCGGCGAACGTCTCGACCACCCAGCGGGGATGGGAGGTGACCGTCACCAGATGGCCGACCGGGTCGTCGTCATAGCTGGGCGCCGCCAGCAGCACCGCGAGATCACCGCCGGTCTCGGCCACCCGGGCGGCGACCCGGCGCAGCACCGCGTTGGCGAACCGTACCGGCCGCTCGCCACTGGTCCGGCGGACCAGGTCGACGGTCGAGGCGACCGCGGCCCGCGCCGGCACCCGGGTGTGCAGCAACTGGTAGACACCCAGGCGCAACGCGTCCCGTACCTGCGGGTCCATGGCGTCCACCGGACGGTTGGCGACCGTGGCGAGCAACCCGTCCAGGACACCCGAGGCACGCAGGGTGCCGTAGGTCAGCTCGGTGGCGAACCCCCGGTCCCGGGCAGGGAGCCGGCGTTGCGCCAGCAGGGCCGGCAGCAGCAGGTTCGCGTAGGCGCCGCGCTCGTCGACGGCCCGCAGGACCTCCCAGGCGAGCATCCGGGCGGGATCGACCCGGGACGCCCGTGGCCGAGCCCGTGCGGTACCGGCGGCCGGGCTCACGTGAACCTTTCGCCGTCGGCGAGGCGGGCCCCGCGTGCCCAGGCCTCGGCGGCCATCGTGGGACGGCCCTCGGGACGCACCTCGCCGAGCAGCACGATCCCGCTGCCGGTTCCCACCCCGATCTCCCCGTGACCAGCGGGGACGGCGATCTGGCCGGGAACCAGCCGCCCGGCACCGGCCTCTCCCGCCGTTGCCGGCGGACGCACCGGGCCGAGCTTGATCCGGTGGTCACGGAACGTCGTCCAGGCGCCAGGCGCCGGAGTGGCTGCCCGGATCAGCCGGTCGACGCGGTAGGCCGGTGCGGACCAGTCGATCCGCACGTCGGCGACGTTGAGCTTCGGCGCGATCGACACCCCGTCGGCAGGCTGCGGCCGTGCCTGCAGCGATCCGTCACCGATCCCGTCCAGCACCGCCACGAGCAGCCGGGCACCGGCTTCGGCCAACCGTTCCAGCAGGTCGCCGGCGGTGTCATGAGCGCCGATGGGTTCGGTCAGCGTCCCGTAGACCGGACCGGTGTCGAGGTCCTCCTCGATCTGGAAGACCGACGCGCCCGTCACGTCGTCGCCTGCCAGCAGGGCGCGCTGCACGGGCGCGGCACCGCGCCAGGCGGGAAGGACGGAAAAATGCAGGTTGACCCACCCGCGCCTGGGGATGTCGAGCGCGGCCCGCGGCAGCAGGGCGCCGTAGGCCACCACCGGGCAGCAGTCGGGCGCGATCTCGGTGAGCCGGGCGAGGAAGTCGGGGTCACGGGCCCGGTCCGGCGTCAGGACCTCCACGCCCCGCTCCTCGGCAAGAGCCCTGACAGGCGAGTGCGCGACCTTGCGACCACGGCCCACCGGCCGATCGGGACGGGTCACGACCGCGACGACACTGTGGCGGGGAGAATCGAACAGCGCCCGCAGGCTCGGCAGGGCCGCCGCCGGGGTACCGGCGAACACCAGCCGCATCAGCGACCACCCCGCCAGGTCGATCGTGTAGATGGGAACAGGCGAGGACTCACGGTCCAACGCTAGCCCCGTCCCGCGCACGCGCGGTCCAGCGGGTTGTGTTCCGCGGAACAATCACTGGCCGTCCTGACCGAGCTGGCCCGGCGTCCGAACTACCGGCTCACCGGCCAGCCGCGACGCGCGGGCGAGCCCGGTCAGCGGGCCCGGCCGAACAGCGGGTGCGGGGACACCTTCACCGCGGGTGGCGCCTGCCCGGCCCACTCCGCCTCGCGGATGGCCTTCATGGCCGCCTTTTTTGTGACCTGATCCAGCCTGTCGATGAACAGCACCCCGTCCAGATGGTCGGTCTCATGCTGGACACAGCGTGACATCAGGCCGTTGCCCTCGATCGTGATGGGGTCGCCGTGGACGTTCTGACCGACCGCAAGCACCCGCTCCGGCCGCTTCAGTTCGAACGAGAGACCGGGCAGGGAAAGGCAGCCCTCGTCGCCGTCCATCAGCTCTTCGCTGAAGGGCCCGAGGACGGGATTGATCAGATGCCCGATCTGGTCCTCCACGTCGAAGGTGAACACCCGCAGCGACACCCCGAGCTGCGGCGCGGCCAACCCGACCCCGTTCGCCTCGTGCATGGTCTCGGTGAGGTCGACGACCAACCGGCGGAGCTCCTTGTCGAAGGTGGTGACCGGCTCGGCCACCGTCCGCAGCACCGGGTCTCCCAACAGTCGGATCTCCCGAACCGTCACTGTCGCACCTCTTCCCGGGCCTGCCCCGCCGCATATTCCGTGCATACATCGTACGTATTCCGCTACCTGCCTGTTGCCGCCGCACGTCCGGCACAGGCAGGCTGGCACCTGCCGCATCCCCGGTCGGGGCGGCAGCGGCATCGCCGATGATCGGACACCGTCGCACGAGCGGTGGAAGCCCATGCTACGGGCCGCATGGCCACGGCTGTGTGGTGAACACCGTGGGCGTCACACCAGGGTGATCGGATCGAGCACGACCCGGACCGGCGCGGACCTGCGGGCGTCAAGCACACCGCGGGCTGCCTTGACTGCGGTGGCAAGGTGCTGCCCCTGTGCTCTCGGGACCCGTACCAGGACGCGCTCCCACTGCTGCGCGGCAGGTTCCTCCGGCCGATCCGCCGCGGCAGGTTCCAGCCGACCCGCCGCCCCAGTGCCACCCGGCCGACCCGCTGCCCTGGCACCACTCGGCCGATCCGCCTCGTCCAGCGGGACCGGGCCGAGGACGTCGACAC
>NZ_CAAAFT010000390.1:4850-8818 GCF_900634765.1 Candidatus Protofrankia californiensis
GCCCTGGCACCACTCGGCCGATCCGCCTCGTCCAGCGGGACCGGGCCGAGGACGTCGACACCGGCGGGGAACTGCGCCGCCGCGACCAGTTCGGCAACCGCACCGGCGGCGCCTTCGACAGCGAGGATGCGGGTGGCCGGCGGGAAGCCGAGGGCGGCACGCTCGTCCGCCTCCCGCCGGACGAACCAGGCGGGGTCCCAGCGGGTCAGCGCCTGGACCACCGCGAGTCCGGCATCGGCGATGACGACGACCCGGCCGCCGTCCGCCGCGGGCCGCGCAAGCGCCGCCGCCGCGCACCATCGGCGCAGCGTCTCCTCGGCCGCACGCAGGTCCGGACGGCCCAGCAGCGCCCAGGTGTCGAGCAGCAGGACCGCGCCGTAGCCACCGTCGGCCACCGGCTCGGCTCCGGGGGTGGCAACCACCAGCGCGGGCGCCGCCGCGACGGTCGCCAGCACACCGTCGCGGCCCGAGGTACGCACGGCGGCCCCGGGGAACGCACGCCCGAGTTCCTCGGCGGTCCGCCGGTCACCGACGACGCTCGCCCGGAACCGGACGTCCCGGCAGTACGGGCACTGCCACTTAGCCCCGGCCGGACCGGCCGCAGGCCATCCACCACCACCAGCAGCAGCAGCCGTACCGGCCACAGGCCGTTCACCAGCAGTCACAGCCGACAGCCGACGATCATCGGCGTACCCGCCGGCTGCCGGACGCGCGCACCAGCCGCAGGTCGGCGGCCCCAAGCCGCCATGGCGTCCCAGCGGCCCCCGGCAGTGCCGGCACCGGGCCGGACGCCGGCAGCCCGCGCAGGCAAGCGCGGGCTGGTACCCGCGCCGCGGCACCTGCACGAGGACCGGCGCGCCCGCGGCCAGCGCCTCACCGGCGGCGCGCCAGGCCAGCGACGGCAGCCGCGCCGCCCGCGCCGCCGGGTCCCTGGCCTCCTCGAAGTCCGAACCCGTCGCCTCGACCCGGGGCGCGGCGGCCCGGACCACCGGACGCGGCGCGATCAGGGCCGCGGCCCAGCCGACGCGGACCATCGCCTCGGCCTCGGTCGACGGCGACCACCCTCCGACGATCAGCGCCGAACGCTGTTGACGGGCGCGCAGCACGGCGACATCCCGGACGTGGGGGTAGGGAGAGCGCGGCTCGGCGTGCAGGTCGTCCCCGTCGTCCCACACGAGGATCAGGCCGAGGTCCGCGACCGGTGCGAACACCGCCGCCCGGGTACCCACGACAACCCGGGCACGTCCACGGCGGACGGCGAGAAAGCGCCGGTACCGTTCGGCCGGGCCGGCATCGGCGCGCAGCGCGACGAAACCGCCCGGGCCGAGCGCGCCCTCCAGCGCGGCGGCGACCCGGTCGACGTCGCGGTGGTCGGGCACGACGACCAGGGCCCCGCGCGCGGACGCCACCGTGGCGGCCACGGCCGCGGCAACCATCGCCGGCCAGGACGGTCCGGGAAGCGCCCACCACACGATCCGGGGACTGCCGCCGGCCCGCAGGGCGGACAGCGTCGGCTCGCCGTGGGGGTAGTGCGACCAGGCGCCGGATGCCAGGGCGCCTTCCGCGGGCCCGCGGATCCCTGTGCCGGACCCGTCCGTGTCGCAGCCGTCGGCACCGGCGGATCCCGCCATCGGCTCCTTCTCCACCCGGGCATGCCGGGGTGGAACGGCGAGCCGGAGCACGTCGGCGACCGTGCCCGCGTAGCGGTCGGCCACCGCCCGGGCCAGCTGGGCGATCTCGGGGGCGAGGACCGGTTCCCCGGACACGACACGGTTCAGGAAGGCGAGCCTGCCCACATGGTCGGAGCGCTCACAGCGTTCGAGGATGAAACCGTCCAGGAGCCGGCCGGCGAAGCGGACCCGGACGCGTGCGCCGGGGACGGCCTCCCCGGCCCACTGCTGCGGCACCAGATAGTCGAACGGCCTGTCCAGATGGGCATGCCCGACGTCCACCGCGACCCGGGCGACCGGCAGCTCGCTCGCCGCGACCGGCGCCCCCGGGCCGACCGCCCCCCTCCTGCCGGCGGCTGCCTGGGGATGCGCTGTTCGGGCCGGGCGGGTACCCCGAACGGGCGTCGGCACGCCGCCGCCCGCCACCGAGGAGGCTGCACCGGCCGCCGGGGGGGCCATGCCGGTCTTTGGGCCGGCCGAGGTGTCCAGCCCGCTGAAGACCCCAAGCTGTTCGGGCATACCTGTTGGTACCAGCCCCCTACGACAGATCGTCCGCGCCCCCATGGAGACACCAGCCCCAGAGGCAGGGACCCGCAAATTTGTGCGAACCGGACACCCGTCGTCACATACTCCGCTGGCGATCGCATGGGCGATCGCCAGCCCCATACAGGCGCCAGCCCCAGACGCAGGGGTCCCCAAATTTTCGCGAAGCGGAAATTTGGGGGAGGCGGGAAATTCGGGGGTTACCCGCGCACGGCGGCGGCCAGGGCCTGCGCGCGAGAGCTCGACTCCCAGGTGAAGTCGAGCTCCGGGCGTCCGAAGTGGCCGTAGGCGGCGGTCTGGGTGTAGATCGGCCGCAGCAGGTCCAGATCCCGGATGATCGCAGCCGGCCGGAGGTCGAAAACGGCGGTCACGGCGTCCTGGATCTGCTCGTCGGGCACCACGCCGGTGCCGAAGGTCTCGACGAACAGGCCGACCGGGTGCGCCTTGCCGATGGCGTAGGCGACCTGCACCTCGCACCTGCGGGCGAGCCCGGAAGCGACCACGTTCTTGGCGACCCAGCGCATCGCGTATGCCGCCGAGCGGTCGACCTTGGACGGGTCCTTGCCGGAGAAGGCACCGCCGCCGTGGCGTGCCATGCCGCCGTAGGTGTCGACGATGATTTTCCGCCCGGTGAGGCCGGCGTCCCCCATGGGGCCACCCACCTCGAACCGGCCGGTCGGGTTCACCAGCAGCCGGTGCCCTTCGGTGATGATGTCGAGGGTGGCCAGCTCCGGGACGACGACGAACTCGGCGATGTCGGGCGCGAGCAGGGTGTCGAGGTCTATGTCGGCCGCATGCTGGGTGGAGACGACGACGGTGTCCAGGCGCACCGGCCGGCCGTCGGCGTACTCGATGGTGACCTGGGTCTTGCCGTCGGGACGCAGGTAGCCGATCTGGCCTTCCTTGCGGACGGCGGCCAGACGCCGGGCGAGCCGGTGAGCCAGCGCGATCGGCAGCGGCATCAGCTCGGGCGTCTCGTCGCAGGCGTAGCCGAACATCAGGCCCTGGTCGCCAGCGCCCTGGCGGTCCAGCTCGTCCTCGCTGGAGCCACCCACCCGGGCCTCATGGGCGGTGTCGACCCCCTGGGCTATGTCGGGCGACTGTGACCCGATCGACACGCTCACCCCGCAGGACGCGCCGTCGAAACCCTTCTTGGACGAGTCGTAGCCGATCTCCAGCACGCGCTCCCGGACGACAGCGGCGATGTCCACATAGGTGTTCGTGGTGACCTCACCGGCGACGTGGACCTGGCCGGTGGTGATCAGCGTTTCGACCGCGACCCGACTGCGCGGATCGTCTTTGATCATCGCGTCGAGAATGGAGTCGCTGACCTGGTCAGCGATCTTGTCCGGATGTCCCTCGGTAACGGACTCGGAAGTGAACAGGCGTGTCGCCACGTCATGACCCCCTGGGAGATCCAGTCTGATTCGGGCGAAGTCTACCGGCGGGTACCGGCGGGGACACCGACAACGGGGTCATCTGTTACGGCGAGTCGTGCCGCGACCAGATCGAGCACCTGATGCGCGAGGAGGTCCTTGCTGGTTCGTTCGATCACGGTCTGCGTGCCGTCCGCACCGAGAACCACCGCGGCGTTGTGGTCGACCTCGAAACCGAGCCCGTCGCCGACCTGGTTGACGACCAGCAGGTCCGCTCCCTTGCGGGCGAGCTTCTCCCGGCCCAGATCCACGATGTCGACACCGGGCCCGCCGGTCTCGGCGGCGAAGCCGACCAGCACCTGACCCGGCCGGCGGGCGG
>NZ_CAAAFT010000390.1:8843-9968 GCF_900634765.1 Candidatus Protofrankia californiensis
GGCCCGCCGGTCTCGGCGGCGAAGCCGACCAGCACCTGACCCGGCCGGCGGGCGGCGACCAGCTCGGCCAGCACATCCGGATTGCGGGCCAGAGCCACCGGTTCGGGAACGCCATCGCCCTTTTTAATCTTGTAGGTCGCCCGGACGACAGGACGGAAGTCCGCGACCGCGGCCGCCATGATCACAACATCCGCCTGCGCCGCCTGGGCGTGCACAGCCTCCCGCAGCTGCACGGTCGACACCACCGGGATGGTGCGCGCCCCCGCGACGTCCGGCAGCGCCACGTTGGCCGCCACCACGACGACCTGCGCGCCCCGGGCGAGTGCGGCCCTGGCCAGCCCGTAGCCCTGCCGCCCGCTGGAGGAGTTGCCCAGGAAGCGGACGGGGTCGAGATGCTCACGGGTACCGCCGGCGCTGATGACGATCCGCCGGCCGGCGAGGTCTGGCGCCTGCTCGGGCGGCCCACCGTGGGAGTGGCCGGTGCTACCCCGGGCCGGCACAGACCTGGCCAGCACGGACCTGGCCAGTGCGGCGATCTCCACCGGTTCCGGCAGCCGGCCGGCGCCCGAGTCCGCCCCGGTCAGCCGGCCCACGGCCGGGTCGACGACCAGGCAACCGCGGGCCCGAAGCGTGGCCACGTTGGCTACGGTGGCCGGGTGCTCCCACATCTCGGTGTGCATGGCCGGGGCGAACACGACCGGACATCGGGCGGTGAGCAGGGTGGCGGTCAGCAGGTCGTCGGAGCGTCCGGTGGCGGCGCGGGCGAGCAGGTCCGCCGTTGCCGGGACGACGAGCACCAGGTCGGCCTCCCGACCGAGCCGGACGTGTGCCACCTCGGCCGCGTCGGTCCAGACGTCGGTGGCCACCGGATGCCCGGACAGCGCCGCCCAGGTCGGCTCACCCACGAACCGCAACGCCGACTCGGTGGGCACGACCCTGACGTCATGGCCGGTCTCGGTGAGCTGGCGCAGCACCTCGACCGCCTTGTAGGCGGCGATCCCACCGGATACGCCCAGCACGACGCGGGGGCGACGCACGACCGCGGACGCCGCGGTGCCGGCATCGATCGTGTCAGCGGACATCAGCGGTCGCCTCCGGGTGGCACGTCGCCTCCGGGTGGCACGT
>NZ_CAAAFT010000390.1:9993-11278 GCF_900634765.1 Candidatus Protofrankia californiensis
CGCTGGCGGTCTCGACCAGCGGGCCGACGTACTCCAGCAGGCCCTCACCGAGCTGCGAGTAGTAGGCGTTGATCTGCCGGGCCCGCTTGGCCGCGTAGATCACCAGGCCGTACTTGGAGTCGGTGGCTTCCAGGAGCTCGTCGATCGGCGGATTGGTGATGCCTTCGGGCTGTGCGACAGTGCCGGACACGGTGTCCTTCCGCAAACACGGGGCTGTCAGCTTGCTGGCGAACTGACAGCGTGGTCAGGATCTACAGTGGTCGAGATGAGTCGGGATCAGTCGGGACTCAGCGGGGCAACGCCGAACCCTCGATCCCTACCACAGTACGGACTCTTACAGTAGAGCAGCCGGTGGCGTGTCAGCCGACCGACGGTCGGTCGGTCGGTGGATCGGCTGGCCACGAGCCCGGGGAACCCGCGATGGCCAGCGGGCCAAAGGCGGCGCGATGATGTTTCTTTCGCGCCGCCGGAGGCCCAGATCCCCGGGTCGCTAGTCGGTGTCCATCAGAGAGACCAGCCGGGCCGCCGCTCGGGTCACGTCGTCGTTGACCACCACCGCGTCGAACTCGGATTCGGCGGCGAGCTCTATGCGTGCCCGGTCGAGGCGGCGTCCGATCACCTCCGGCGACTCCGTACCTCGTCCGGTGAGCCTGCGGACCAGCTCCTCCCAGGACGGCGGGGCGAGGAAGACGAACCGGGCGTCGGAGACGCCCGCACGCACCTGGCGGGCTCCCTGGAGTTCGATTTCCAGCAGGCACGGCACCCCTTCGGCGAGCCGGGCCTCCAGGGGCGCGCGGGGGGTTCCATAGGCGTGACCGGCGAACATCGCATGCTCGAGAAGCTCACCCTTCTTGACCATCAAGGTGAACTCCTCGACATCGACGAAGTGATACTCCACCCCGTCGGTCTCCCCCAGGCGCGGCGCGCGTGTCGTGCAACTGACCGAAACCCAGACCTCGGGATGGCGTCGGCGCACCTCGGCGACGACGGTCCCTTTCCCGACTCCTGACGGACCGGACAGAACGGTAAGCCGCATCCGTACACCGTAGTGCGCTGCGGCTGCGCACTCAAAAACCATGATCGTGCCAGCTGTGGCCGGACCCCGTGCGCCGACCAGCGTTACGACCCACCATGGTGGGTTACCAGGGTTACCAGGTCACCTGCCTGGTCTCCCGGCCGGTCGGCCGGGCGGGCCTCGTCGGTGCATGCGGCCGGTGCATCGGCAAAGAAATGTCGGTACGGCGACCCGGCGGTGCTTGGGTTGTCACCATTGCCGGGACGCCGT
>NZ_CAAAFT010000390.1:11405-12849 GCF_900634765.1 Candidatus Protofrankia californiensis
ACCCGGCGGTGCTTGGGTTGTCACCATTGCCGGGACGCCGTACCAACCCCACTGCGCCCAGAGATATGTGTCATTTGCCTGCCGGACACTGGTGTTGCTCAGGAACCCGCGAACTCCTGAACCAGCGCGGCCCGCTGTTTGGCACCCAGGCCGCGTAGGCGACGGCTGTCGCTGATCGCGAGCCTCTCCATGATCCTTGTGGCGCGGACACGACCGACACCAGGCAGGGATTCCAAAACAGCGGCTACCTTCATCTTTCCAATGATCTCATCGGTGTCGGCTCTCTCCAGGACGGACGCGAGTGACACTTCCGCCTTCTTGAGCCGTTCCTTGAGTTCTGCACGCTGCTTACGCGCCAACGCAGCTTTCTCGAGGGCAGCAGCCCTCTGCTCGGGCGTGAGGGGCGGCAGGGGCACGGGTACGCCTCCTTCTTTCGGGTGATCGCGGCGCCGCGCAAACTAGCGAATAACGGGCGTCTCGGTCCAGCCGGCGGTACGGGTACATCCGCGGACTATTGTCCACAGGATGGGGTCCATACGTTGACCTGAATCGGGTTGCCGCCACGCGCACCCTTTGCTTTCGGTCGCTCGCCGACCACCGTACCGGGCAGATCCCCTCGAGATGGCCAGACCGGGGCCTGTGTGATGTCACACCAGGTCAGCGACACCGCGGCCGTGTCAGCATCCGGTCACGAACCGGGCCGCAGCAGCGCCGGGATCACTCGACGCGACGATCGGACGCCCCACCACGAGAAGATCGGAACCTGCCTCGACGGCTTCGGTGGGCGTTGCCGTACGCGCCTGGTCATCGGGCCGCGACCCCGCCGCGCGGATTCCAGGTGTGATAAGAGTCACGTCACTTCCGACCTCTGCGCGGACCGCGGCGGCCTCCCGGGGGCTGCACACCACCGCGCGCGCACCCGCGGCCACCGCCACCGCCGCAAGCCTGCGCACGACGTCCGAGGGTGTCCCGCCGAATCCGACGGAAGCCAGTTCCGCACTGCCCAGGGAGGTCAGAACCGTTACCGCGGCGATTTCGACGTCAGGCGCGGCATCAACCGCCGCCCGCACCATCGCCGCACCCCCGGCGGCGTGCACCGTCACATAGCGGGGTTCAAGTCGCGCCACGGAACGCATCCCCGCAGCCACTGTGTTGGGAATGTCATGCAGTTTGAGGTCGAGAAACAGGCCGACGTGGTCCCCGCCGGCGGAGCTGCCATCGCCCTGTTCATCCACGACCTGTTCATCCACGACCGCGTCCCGCAACCCGCCTGTGACCACGTCTCGCAACGCGGTCACGATGCCGGGTCCCTCGCGGTAGAACAGCCCCAGTCCCACCTTCAGGACGGCCACGTGCGGTGCCACCGCTTCGGCCAGGCGCAGGGCGCTCGGCCCGTCGGGCACGTCCAGCGCGACCGCCAGGGGTGGACGCGACGTCCAGGCGC
>NZ_CAAAFT010000390.1:13075-14419 GCF_900634765.1 Candidatus Protofrankia californiensis
GTGCCACCGCTTCGGCCAGGCGCAGGGCGCTCGGCCCGTCGGGCACGTCCAGCGCGACCGCCAGGGGTGGACGCGACGTCCAGGCGCTCAGCCGCGTCCGAGGGAACGTGGTCACCCCGTCACCGCCTGCTCGCGGGCGTCACCGGCAGCAGCCTGCCGGACGCCGTCGGGCCCGGCAACACTGCGATCACCACCGGATCCGCCGGAGTCGGAGCCGGAGTCGTGCAGGTCCTGCCAGGCGGTGCGCAGCCCGGTGTGGAAGCTCTGCAACGGCAGCACGCCCATGTCACCCCGCACCAGCGCCTCGATGGCCTGCACGCAGGCGGCGGCACCCTGGATCGTGGTGATACAGGGCACGCCGGTGGCCACGCACGCCGCCCGGATCTCGTATCCGTCCAGTCTCGGGCCGACCCCCCACGGAGTATTGATCACCAGGTTGATCTGGCCGGACGTGATCATTTCGACGCAGTCGACCAGGTTCGGGCTGGGCACGGAGTGCTTGCCCAGAACGACCGCCTTCACCCCGTTGCGGCGCAGCACCTGCGCGGTCCCCTCGGTGGCGTAGACGACGAACCCGAGGTCGGCGAGCCGTTTGATCGGGAATATCATCGCGCGCTTGTCACGGTTGGCCACGGATACGAACACCCGGCCGTAGACGGGCAGCGACGCATAGGCAGCAGCCTGGGACTTGGCATAGGCGGCGCCGAAACCGGCATCGATGCCCATGACCTCGCCGGTGGACTTCATCTCCGGCCCGAGCACGGTGTCCACCCCGCGGCCACCGGCGTCCCGGAACCGGCCGAAGGGCAGGACCGCCTCCTTCACCGCGATGTGGGAGTCCAGCGGCAGGATCGCGCCGTCGCCGTGGGAGGGCAGCAGTCCCTCCGCGCGCAGCTGCGCCACGGTCGTGCCGACCATCACCCGGGCGGCGGCCTTCGCCAGCGGCACCGCGGTCGCCTTGGACACGAACGGCACGGTGCGCGACGCCCGCGGGTTGGCCTCCAGCACGTACAGCACGTCGGACTGCAGGGCGTACTGGACGTTGAGCAGGCCGCGTACGCCCACGCCCTCGGCGATGAGCCGGGTGGACTCGCGGATGCGCTCCAGGTCGGCCCGTCCCAGGGTGATCGGCGGCAGGGCGCACGCCGAGTCGCCCGAATGGACCCCGGCCTCCTCGATGTGCTCCATCACGCCGCCGAGGTACAGCTCGGTCCCGTCGTAGAGCGCGTCCACGTCGATCTCGACGGCGTCGTCGAGGAACCGGTCGACCAGGACGGGGTGCTGCGGGCTGATCTCGGTCGCGCGCTCGATGTAGGCGCGCAGCATCGCCTCGTCGTAGACGAT
>NZ_CAAAFT010000390.1:14665-16956 GCF_900634765.1 Candidatus Protofrankia californiensis
GGACCGGGCCTCGGCGAAGAAGGTCGCCACCCCGTGCGGGGGCGAGGGCAGCCCGGCCCGGGCGAGCACCTGCCCGAACAGGCCACGGTCCTCGGCCAGGTGGATCGCGCTCGGCTCCGTCCCGATGATCGGGACATCGGCCGCGGCCAGCGCCGCGGCGATACCCAGCGGGGTCTGGCCACCGAGTTGGACGATCACGCCGATCAGCGGCCCGGCCTCCTGCTCGGCGTGGACGACCTCCAGGACGTCCTCGACGGTGAGCGGTTCGACGTAGAGCCGGTCAGCGGTGTCGTAGTCGGTGGAGACCGTCTCCGGATTGCAGTTGATCATAATCGTCTCGTAGCCGGCGTCCGACAGCGCCATCACCGCGTGGCAACAGGCGTAGTCGAACTCGATGCCCTGCCCGATCCGGTTGGGCCCGCTGCCCAGCACGATCACCCGTGGCCGGTCGCTGGGGGCGACCTCGGTCTCGCTGTCATAGGACGAGTAGTGATACGGCGTGGACGAGGCGAACTCGGCCGCGCAGGTGTCGATGGTCTTGTAGACCGGCCGGATACCGGCGCGGTGGCGCGCCGCGCGGACCGCGTCCTCGGTGGTGGCGAGCAGGTCGGCGAGCTGGGCGTCGGAAAACCCCGCCCGCTTGGCCCGCGCGATGTCGGCCGGCGCGATGTCGGCCAGGTCACCGGTGACGGTCGCGGCGATCCGGTTGAGGTAGTCGATCTGTTCCACGAACCAGGGATCGATGCCGGTCACCTCGGTCACCCGCAGCCGGTCCGCGCCGGCCCGCAGGGCCTGCTGCACCGTGCGCAGCCGTCCGTCGTGCGGGACGCGGGCCCGCTCCAGCAGCTGCTCGGCAGCCCCCGGATCGCCGGTGAACGCGAACACCGCCGACGGCTGCTCCAGCGAACGCAGTGCCTTCTGCAGCGCCTCGGCGAAGCTGCGCCCCACCCCCATGGCCTCACCGACGGACTTCATCGTCGTGGTCAGCGTCGGGTCCGCCCCCGGGAACTTCTCGAAGGCGAACCGCGGCACCTTGACCACGACGTAGTCCAGCGCCGGTTCGAAGGCGGCCGGCGTGGTGCGGGTGATGTCGTTGGGGATCTCGTCCAGGGTGTATCCGAGCGCGAGCTTCGCGGAGATCTTCGCGATCGGGAACCCGGTGGCCTTCGACGCCAGCGCCGACGACCGGGATACCCGGGGGTTCATCTCGATCACGACGAGCCGCCCGGTCGCCGGATCCACGGCGAACTGGATGTTGCACCCACCCGCGTCGACGCCCACCGCGCGCATGACCGCGATGGCCATGTTCCGCATCTGCTGGTATTCGCGGTCGGTCAACGTCATCGCCGGGGCGACCGTCACCGAGTCGCCGGTGTGCACACCCATCGGGTCGATGTTCTCGATCGAGCAGACCACGACCACGTTGTCGGCCCGGTCCCGCATCAGCTCGAGCTCGAACTCCTTCCAGCCGAGCACGGACTCCTCGACCAGGACCTCCGACGAGGGGCTGGCGGCAATGCCGTCCGCGGCCATCCGGCGCAGCTCGTCGGCGTCGTGCGCGAAACCGCTGCCGGCGCCGCCGAGGGTGAAGCTCGGGCGTACCACCACCGGGTAGGAGAACTCCTCGGCGGCGGCCAGGCACTCCTGGGGTGTCGTGCAGATGGCGCTGCGGGCGGTCTCGCCGCCGACGGAGGCCACGATGTCCTTGAACGCCTGCCTGTCCTCGCCCGCGCGGATCGCGTCGATGTTCGCACCGATCAGGCGGACACCGTAGCGGTCGAGGACGCCCGCATTGTGCAGATCCATGGCGGTGTTCAGCGCAGTCTGCCCGCCCATGGTCGCCAGCAGCGCGTCCGGACGCTCCCGATCAATGATCTTGGTGACCATCTCCAGGGTGATCGGCTCGACGTAGGTGGCGTCCGCGAGGTCGGGATCGGTCATGATCGTTGCCGGGTTGCTGTTGACCAGCACCACCCGCAGACCCTCGGAGCGCAGCACCCGACACGCCTGCGTCCCGGAATAGTCGAACTCGCAGGCCTGACCGATGACGATCGGTCCTGATCCGATGACCAGGACGCTGGTCAGATCCTCTCGCCGCGGCATCAGCGCACGACCTCCCGTCCGCGTCCCCGCCTACCCGCCTCCCAGGCGCCCGACCCCGGGGTGACCCGCCCCCGGATGACCGCCGCCCGGATGACCGGCCCACAGGCCGGTCATCCGGGCGGCGGTCATCCGGGGGCGGGTCACCCCGGGGTCGGGCGCCTGGGAGGCGGGTAGGCGGGGACGCGGAC
>NZ_CAAAFT010000391.1:0-1018 GCF_900634765.1 Candidatus Protofrankia californiensis
GCTCCCGCCGACAGCGACAGCGACCCGGCCGCGGCCGGGTGCACGTCATACCGATGTGTGTCATGTGGATGCGCGTCATGTGGATGCGCGTCGCGGTGTCCGCTCGGCAGGCCGCCGATCCGCCCCGGGGCGATCGCCATCCGGTCGGCGAGCCCGGCCCAGTCCAGCAGCCCCGTCTCCACCATGGTCATGATTGCGATCGACAGCGCGGTCTCGAGACCGACCATGCCCGGGCGGGCGGCCATCCACTCGGTCTCCTTGTCCTGCGGGGCGTGCGGGGCATGATCGGTCGCGATGCAGTCGATCGTGCCGTCAGCGAGCCCCGCGCGCAGCGCCTCGACGTCCGCCGCGGTCCGCAGCGGCGGATTGACCTTGTAGACCGGGTCGAAGGAGCTGGCCAGATCGTCGGTGAGCAGCAGATGGTGCGGGGTGACCTCGGCGGTGACCCGCCAGCCCTTGGACTTCGCCCACCGCAGGAGCTCCACCGAGCCGGCGGTGGAGACGTGGCAGACGTGCAGCCGGGATCCCACGTGGCCGGCGAGCAGCACGTCCCGCGCGATGATCGCCTCCTCGGCGGCGGCCGGCCAGCCGAGCAGGCCGAGCCTCGCCGACACCACCCCCTCGTTCATCTGCGCGTCCTCGGTCAGCCGGGGCTCCTGGGCATGCTGGGCGATCACTCCGTCGAACGCTTTGACATACTCCAGCGCCCGGCGCATGAGCACGGCGTCGGACACGCAGTTGCCGTCGTCGGAGAACACCCGGACAGCCGCGGCCGACGACGCCATCGCACCGAGTTCGGCGAGCCGAACGCCCCGCAGCCCCTCGGTCACCGCACCCACCGGACGCACGTCACAGTGCCCGGCGTCCCGCCCGAGCCGCCAGACCTGCTCGACGACTCCGGCGGTGTCCGCGACGGGCTCGGTGTTGGCCATCGCGAACACGGTGGTGAAACCGCCCAGCGCCGCCGCCCGGGTTCCCGAGGCGACGGTCTCGGCGTCCTCCCGGCCCGGTTCCCGCA
>NZ_CAAAFT010000391.1:1043-3949 GCF_900634765.1 Candidatus Protofrankia californiensis
GGTTCCCGAGGCGACGGTCTCGGCGTCCTCCCGGCCCGGTTCCCGCAGGTGGGTGTGCAGGTCCACCAGCCCGGGCAGCGCGACCAGGCCGTCGGCGTCCAGGACGTTCGCGCCGGGGGCGGACAGGCCGCGGCCGACCTCGGCTATGACCCCGCCGTCGAGCACCATGTCCACGGGATCGGCGCCGAGCGGTCGTACGCCGCGCAGATGCCAGCGTCCGGCGTCCCGCCCGGGCTCGAAGGCGGCCACGTCGCCGCGTTGCGTCATGACACCTCCCTGGTGCCGCCAAGAAGCAGATACAGAACCGCCATCCGCACGCTTACGCCGTTGGCGACCTGCTCGACCACTGTCGAGCGGGTCGAGTCCGCGACATCCGAGGCAATCTCCATTCCGCGCACCATCGGCCCCGGATGCATGACCAGCGCGGATGGCGGCATCGCCGCGAGCCGGTCGGCATCCAGACCGTACCGGCGGGTGTACTCCCGCTCGGTGGGGAAGAACGCCGCGGTCATCCGCTCCCGCTGCACCCGCAGCACCATCACCACGTCGCTCTTGGGCAGGACCGCATCGAGATCATAGGAGACCTCGACCGGCCACTGATCCACCCCGACCGGGACGAGTGTCGGCGGGGCCACCACCGTCACGGCCGCACCCAGGGTGGACAGCAGCCACATGTTGGAGCGGGCCACTCTGGAGTGCAGGACGTCACCGACGATCGTGACGGACAGGCCCTCGATACGGCCGAGCCTGCGGCGGATGGTGAAGGCGTCCAACAGCGCCTGGGTCGGATGTTCGTGAATGCCATCCCCGGCGTTGAGCACGCTACCGCGCACCCAGGCGGCAAGCCTGTGCGGAGCGCCACTGGCGGGATGCCGACAGACCACGGCGTCGGCCCCCATCGCCTCAAGGGTCTGCGCGGTGTCCTTGAGGCTTTCGCCCTTGGAGACGCTCGACCCCCGGACCGAGAAATTGATCACATCCGCGGACAGGCGCTTGGCGGCGAGCTCGAAGGACGTCCGGGTCCGGGTCGAATCCTCGAAGAAAAGGTTCACCACCGTACGACCGCGCAGGGTCGGCAGCTTCTTGACCGACCGGTCAGCGACAGTGGCCATGTACTCGGCCGTGTCCAGCACCAGCAGAGCATCGTCCCGACCGAGATCCTGTGTGGACAGCAGGTGGCGCATCATGCCGGCGCCCCGCCCGACAGTCGCCACCCGGCCGGGCCATCCGCGTCCGGCCCGTGTGCGTCCGAGCCGTTTGCGTCCGGCCGGATGGCGTCGGGCGTGTTCGCCTCCGGCCCGTTTGTCTCCGGCCCGTTTGTCTCCGACCCGTTTGTCTCCGGCCCGTTCACGGCCGGAGCAGGCGGAACCGGACCGGCCCGACCGTGCCGGCGCGGCGAGCCCCCCGGAGTCATCGACCCGCTCCTTCCGACAGAATCATCACGGCATCCCGGCCGTCGGTCTCGGTGAGGCGAACCGCGACGGCCTCCTGCCGGGATGTCGGCATGTTCTTGCCCACATAGTCGGCCCGGATCGGCAGCTCCCGATGACCACGGTCCACCAGTACCGCGAGCTGTACCACCCGGGGCCGGCCGAACTGCGCCAGTGCGTCCAGGGCCGCCCGCACCGTCCGGCCGGAGAACAGGACGTCGTCCACGAGGACCACCGTGCGGCCGTCGATCCCCCCGTCCGGAAGGTCGGTCACTTCCAGCGGACGGACGGCGTGAAACCGAAGGTCGTCACGGTGCATGGTCGGATCGAGCGAACCCACACCGAGCTCGACGCCTTCGACCGCCCGGACTCGTGCGGCGAGTCGACGGGCCAGCGGAACGCCGCGGGTGGGTATGCCGAGGAGCACGACACCGTTTCCGCCAGCCGTCTTCTCCAGGATCTGATGGGCCATCCGGGTGAGAACCCGGCCGATGTCCTCGCTGGAGAGCACCGTGCGGGCCGTGCCGCGGCCGGATGCCTCCGGGTCGGGCGTGGACCCTCCCGATGCGGGCGTACCTGGGGCGGGCGTGGTCATGCCCATGTCCCTCCTTCCCCGCCTCACTGGACGGTCCTTAAAGGAGCGGTCCGGATGACGGTATCAGGCACCACACATTGTCACTGCACGTTACATGTTGAGAACCCCATGCACACGAACGGCCCTCGGCGCAAAAATTCCCTGGCTGTAACGCCTAGTGCAATCGATGGGCTACAGAAAGTGGTACAAAGAAAGTGTCGACACGACCCCCCTGGTGGTGAGCGACAACCGACCCAGGACTACTATCGGTAACCACCGGCGGCAAGAGCCCCGGTTCCAACTGATCGACCACGACGGGAGTGGGCACTCCGATGTCCGACTATGCGAAGGCGCTCGGTGCTCGGCTGCGAGCAATACGCACCCAGCAGGGGCTCTCGCTTCATGGCGTCGAGGAGAAGTCGCACGGGCGCTGGAAGGCTGTCGTCGTGGGCTCCTACGAACGCGGAGATCGCGCTGTTACAGTGCAGCGCCTGTCCGAACTCGCCGAGTTCTACGGTGTCCCGGTGGGAGAGCTCCTCCCCGAGGGTTCCACCGTGGCTCCGCTCGAACAGTCTCCGCGCATCGTCCTCGACCTGGAACGGCTTTCCCAGGTTCCGAAGGAACAGGGCGGCCCACTCGCCCGCTATGCGGCGACCATCCAGAGCCAGCGCGGAGACTACAACGGCCGCGTACTCTCCATCCGGTACGAGGACCTGCGTTCCCTCGCGGTCATCTACGACACCTCGCCGAGCAAGCTCACCGAGCAGCTCGTCTCATGGGGCGTCCTGAGCCCGGAGCAGGGTCAGGAAGCCGGAATCAGCGAATCGGCCTGACCGGGGCACAGGCCAAGTCTGACCGGCCAAAGGCGGCGCGACCATGTTTTCGCGCCGCTGGCGGCTGCA
>NZ_CAAAFT010000391.1:4066-9216 GCF_900634765.1 Candidatus Protofrankia californiensis
TCGGCCTGACCGGGGCACAGGCCAAGTCTGACCGGCCAAAGGCGGCGCGACCATGTTTTCGCGCCGCTGGCGGCTGCACACAGGCCCAGCTGGCCAAAGGCGGCGCAACCATGTTTTCGCGCCGCTGGCGGGCGTAAGCCGGCCCAGCCGGCCAAAGGCGGCGCAACCGTCGTTTCCGTGCGCCGTCGGCCGGCCGCAAGAAGAGCCGGCCCACCCGCCATCCGGCCGGGAGACACCACCGTGGCGTCCCCCGGCCGGACAAAGGCGTCCCCACCGGACGGGTCCTCGCCCGGCTTGGGTCGTCGCGGCTTGGCTTCTACGAACGCGACGTCCGCCCCAGCTTGAGGTCGAGCAGTCGCGCCAACAGCCCGTTGACGAAGACCGGCGACCGCTCGGTCGACACGAGCCCGGCGAGTGCCACGGCCTCGTCAATGGCCACCCCGTCAGGGATGTCCTCGCGCCACAGCAGTTCCAGCGCGCCGATCCGCAGAATGTTGCGGTCCACCGGCGGCATGCGCTCGAGGGTCCATTCCTCGGCATAGTCGGAAAGCATCTCGTCGATGTCGGCGAGTCGCTCGGCGACACCCTCGACGAGAGTGACCGTGTATTCGGGCACGGGCGGATCCGACTGGGCGAGCCGCTGCGCGAGCGTCTCGGTGAAGCTGCTCCCGCGCAGGTCCGCCTCGTAAAGGATGTCGAGGGCGCGTTTACGAGCCTTCGACCGGGCGCTCAGCTCGTCACCCGGCCCAGGTAGCGACCGTCCCTCGTGTCCACCTTGACCTTCTCTCCGGTGGTGATGAAGAGCGGCACCTGAATCGTGGCGCCGGTCTCCAACGTCGCCGGCTTGTTGCCACCGGTGGAGCGGTCGCCCTGGACACCCGGCTCGGTCGCCGAGATGACCAGTTCGACGCTGGCGGGCAGCTCCACGTAGAGGGGTGCTCCGTCGTGCAGCGCAACCGTCGCCGTGGTGTTCTCCAGCATGTAGTCCGCGGCATCGCCCACGACCGCCGGTGGGATCGGGATCTGGTCGAACGACTCGCTGTCCATGAAGACGAAATCGGCGCCGTCGCGGTAAAGGAAGCTCATCTCACGCCGGTCGACGGTTGCCACGTCGACCTTCACTCCGGCGTTGAAGGTACGATCGACAACCTTGCCGGTCAGGACGTTCTTCAATGTCGTCCGGACGAACGCCCCGCCCTTCCCGGGCTTGACGTGCTGAAACCCGACGACGTTCCACAAGGTGCCGTCGAGGTCGAGTGTCATGCCGTTCTTCAGGTCATTCGTGGTTGCCACTGCGCACAACTCTCCAGCCGGACCAGCAGGTTGGTCCGTTCGACTGACGGGGATCTCGCGAAAGTCTATAGCCCCGACACACCACCCCAGCGTCTACGGCGCTGCCAGCCGGACCCTTGCCGCGATCGCCCGCAACGCAAGCAGGTAGGAGTCGAAGCCGAGACCGGTGATCGTCCCGACAGCCACCGCACTGATCACGCTGTGATGCCGGAACGCCTCCCGGGCATGGGTCTGACTCAGGTGCACCTCGACCAGCGGGCCCTGCACCTGCGTGGCCGCGTCGCGCAGCGCATAGGAGTAATGCGACCAGGCACCCGGATTCAGTACGACCGCGGCGCCGACGTCGGCGGCCTCGTGCAGCCAGCGCAGCATCGTGGCCTCGTCGTCGGTCTGCCGGCAGTCCACCTCCAGCCCGAGTTCGGTGGCCAGTTCCCGGCAGGCTGCCACCAGGTCGCCGTAGCTGCGGCTGCCGTACACCGCCGGCTCCCGCAGCCCCAGCCGGCCGAGATTCGCGCCGCTGAGCACCATGACCTTCATCGCTGCCCGCCTCCACCGGGCAGGTCCGACAGTTCCCGTGCCACCTCCGAGAACGCGGCCACGACCAACGCCGGATCCGGGTCGTCCAGTGTGCGTGGTCGACCGAGCCCGTCGAGGACGACGAAACGCAGCCGGCGACCGCGGCTTTTCTTGTCCACCCGCATCGCGTCAAGCAGTGCCGGCCAGCGGTCCGCCCGGTAGGTGGTGGGCAACCCGGTCCGTTCGAGCAGTTCGCGATGCCGGTCGGCGGTGGCCTCGTCCAGCCCCACCGCGAGCCGGCTCAGGGACGCGGCAAAGACCATGCCGACCGACACCGCGGCACCGTGGCGCCAGGTGAATCCCTCGACCTTCTCGATGGCGTGCCCGAGGGTGTGCCCGTAGTTGAGGATCTCCCGCCGGCCGCCCTCCCGCGGATCGGCCGACACCACCTCCGCCTTCACCCTGATCGACCGCTCGATCAGTTCACGCTGGTGACGCAGGCCGGTCGGGTCGTCCTCGAGCAGGTCGAGGATGCTCGGATCGGCGATGAAACCCGCTTTCACGACCTCGGCCAGGCCCGAGGCCCGCTCGTTCGCGGGCAGGGTCGCAAGCGTCGCCAGGTCGCAGAACACGGCAAGAGGATGGTGGAACGCCCCGACGAGGTTCTTGCCGGCGTCGATGTCGATCCCGGTCTTGCCGCCGATCGCCGCGTCCACCATCCCCAGGACCGTGGTCGGGATCTGCACGACGTCGACACCGCGCAACCACGAGGCCGCCACGAAGCCGGCGAGGTCGGTCGCCGCCCCACCGCCGAGGCCGATCACGATGTCGTCGCGGGTGAAGCCGACCTGGCCGAGGACGTCCCAGCAGAAGCCGGCGACGCGCAGCTGCTTGGCCTGCTCCCCGTCGGGGATCTCGACTGCGTGGGCCTCGACCTTCGCGGTGTCCCGCAGGTCCGCGACCACCGCCTCCGCGGTCGCCCGCAGTGCGCGGGGGTGGATGACCGCGGCACGGGTACGACCGGCGACCAGGTCGGCGAGTTCGCCGAGCAGACCCGCACCGACCACGACCTCGTAGGGGCGTTCACCGGTCGGGGCGACCTCGATCCGGCTCACCGGTACCGGGCTGACCGGTGTCCCCGACGGCAGTGTCGAAGGTGCGGGGAGCGGGGCCGCCTGCGACGTCGTCACGGCCTGACCAGCGATCCGGGGACCTCGGCCTCCCGGGCCTCTGGCGACCCTGGAACCTGGGCCTCCGGCAGCGCGCCAGAAACATGATCGCGCTGCCTCTGGCCCTCCAGCAGCTTCTCGACCAACTCGACTACCTCCTCAGGTGTGCGCCCGGCGGTGTCCACCACCGCGGAGGCGACTTCGGCATACAGCGGCGCGCGCGCCCGCAGCATCGCGGCGATCCTGGCGCGCGGCGCCTCGACCAACAGCGGACGGTCCCGGGCCAGACCGACCCTGGCCACCGCGTCGCGGACCCCGACGTCGAGGTGGATGACCGTGTGCCCCCGTAGCAACCGCCGGGTGGCGGGGTCCAGCACGGCGCCACCGCCCAGGGCGAGCACACCGTCATGCTCGGCCAGGGCACCGGCGATGGCGTCCCGCTCCAGGGCACGAAAGTGCTCCTCCCCCAGTTCGACGAAGATGTCGGCGACGGACATCCCGGCACGGACCTCGACGTCGGTGTCGGTGTCGCGGAAATCCGCGTCCAGCCGCCGCGCGAGCAGCCGCCCGACCGTGGTCTTCCCCGACCCGGGCGAGCCCACGAGCACCACGACCGGCTGCCGCGCACGGGCCGCCGCGGCGGTGCCAGCGGTGCCAGCGGCGTTCAGCGGGCCGGTCATGCGGCCGGCACCACGACAGCGGTGATCATACCGACTCCGATCTGACGATCAGGGATTTCAGATACGCCTCACAGTTGCGGCGGGACTCCTCCACCGAGTCGCCGCCGAACTTCTCCACGGCCGCGTCGGCGATCACCAACGCCACCATGGCTTCGGCGACCACCCCGGCGGCGGGTACCGCACACACGTCCGAGCGCTGCGCGATCGCGACCGCCTGCTCCCCGGTGGCGACGTCGATCGTCGACAGGGGCCGGGACAGCGTCGAGATCGGCTTCATGGCGGCCCGGACCCGCAGCGGCTCACCGGTGGTCATCCCGCCTTCGACGCCGCCGGCGCGGTCGGTGGCCCGCCGCACACGGTAGGCACCCCCCGGGTGCGCCGACGCCTGCGGCCCGTCCCCGGCGGGCACCGACTCGATCTCGTCGTGGGCCTGCGACCCGCGCCGCCGGGCCGTGGTGAAGCCGTCACCGAACTCCACACCCTTGATCGCCTGGATCCCCATGAGCTCCCCGGCGATCCGCGCGTCGAGCCGGCGGTCGCCGTGCACGTAGCTACCCAGCCCCGGTGGGCAGCCGTAGGCCAGGACCTCCACGATCCCGCCCAGGGTGTCGGCGTCCCGGCGGGCGGCATCGATCTCGGCGACCATCCGGATGCTCGTGGCTGGGTCGGCGCAGCGGACCGGGTCGGCGTCCACCACGTCCATCGTGACCGGCTGGGGCGGCGGCGAACCGGGTGGTACCTCGACACCGCCGATCGACACCACATGCGAGATGACCTCGATGCCGTACGCCTGCCTCAGCAGGGCCTTCGCGACCGTACCCAGCGCGACGCGCGCCGCGGTCTCCCTGGCGCTGGCCCGTTCCAGCACCGGACGGGCGTCGTCGAACCCGTACTTCTGCATGCCGGCCAGGTCCGCGTGACCGGGCCGGGGACGGGTCAGGGGGGCGTTGCGGGCCAACCCGGCAAGCCCCGCAGCGTCGACCGGATCCGGCGCCATGACCTCCCGCCACTTGGGCCACTCGGCGTTGCGGACGACGATGCTCACCGGACCGCCCAGGGTCAGGCCGTGGCGGACCCCACCCAGCAGCTCGACCTCGTCCCGCTCGAAGCTCATCCGGGCGCCCCGCCCGTGCCCGAGCCGACGCCGGGCGAGTTCGTCGGCTATCTGGGAGCTGGACACCCGGATACCGGCCGGCAGCCCCTCCACGGTCGCCACCAGAGCCGGACCGTGCGACTCTCCGGCAGTCAACCAACGCAGCATGGGGTCAGTCTTCCACGCCGTCGGTGTGCCGGAACCAGCTCCTTCGGCCAGAACGTTTCAGCTTGGGACGCTAATGCGCGTTCCAGGCGAGGACACCGACGAACGCCCCCATCAACAGGAACGGGCCGTAGGCGATCTGTGTCCGCCTGCCTGCCCGCCGCGTCACCAGCAGGATCAGCACCCACATCCCGGCGAGGGTGATCCCCGCCATGAGCCCGGTGAGAACCACCG
>NZ_CAAAFT010000392.1:0-579 GCF_900634765.1 Candidatus Protofrankia californiensis
AGGGTGATCCCCGCCATGAGCCCGGTGAGAACCACCGGGACGCCGAGCCACCCGAGCGCGCCACCGAGCAGACCGGACAGCCTCACGTCACCGAAGCCCAGACCGGCACCGGGCAACGCCCAGATGGCGGCGAACAGGGCGAACACGGCCGCCGCCGCAATGACACCGCGCAACCAGCGTCCCGGCTCCCGATCCAGGACCGCGGCAACACCGAACAGCCCGGCCATAACCGGGTAGGACGGCAAAGTGATCACGTCGGGAAGCCGGTGGACCCGAACGTCAATGGCGGCCAGGGCCACGCCAACCAGCCCGAGATAGGCGTACGCCGGCAGCCAGGCGACGTGGTCGGTCAGCTTGGCCGCGAACGCGACGACGACCGTGGCCGTGAGCAGACCCAGCATGTCCCGGGTGGGCACCGGACGGCGTGGCTGTTCTCCCTCCACCGGCCCGAAGGCACCCACCATGTGGGTGAGCCCCGGGACGACACACAGGGTGGCAAGGACGATCGCGACAGCCAGCACGATCGATACGACTGATCCGCTCGGTGTGGCCGACGTGACCGACGTGACCGACGTGGCC
>NZ_CAAAFT010000392.1:923-11512 GCF_900634765.1 Candidatus Protofrankia californiensis
GTGTGGCCGACGTGACCGACGTGACCGACGTGGCCGGCATGGCAGGTACGGCCTGCAGGACGCTTGCGGATACGGCCGGCAGGACGCTCATCACCGTGCCGCCAGGACGGCTTCGCCCGCGTCCAGGAGCAGGTCCATGTCCACCTCGGCGCCGGTGAACAGCCGCACCTGGCCGGCTGCCTGAGCCGCCAGCACGACCAGCCCGCCGGCGACCGGAGCTCCGGCTGCCTGCGCGGCGGCGGCGAGACGGGTGGGCCACGGGTGATAGAGCAGTTCGACCAGGGCAGTCGAGGCAGGCCACGGCCGGCGCGCGAGGTCGTCGGTGGCACCGGCCGGAGCGGTCGCGAGCACGACGTCGGCGGCGCCGAGGAATCCCGCCGGGTCCGGGCACCCGACAGACGACCCCGTACCGGAGGTGTCCCACCGATGGACGGTGACGGCAAGCCCGAGTGCGGCACCGACAGCGACCAGGGGGGCTGCGGCCGGCGGCCGGCGGGCGAGCAGGTCGACCCGTTCGGCGCCGAGCGCGGCGAGCGCGGCGAGCGCGGCCCGTGCGGTACCCCCGGCCCCGAGGACGAGCGGGTTGCGTGGTGGTGTCCCGTTCCCGAGAACCACTGTGACGGCGTGTGCCGTTCCGGTGACGTCGGTGTTGAAGCCGGCCAGGTGGACGGGCCCGAAATGCCGCCGAGCAGCACCTGTCCGGCTCTCGACCCCCCCGGACGGCCCGCTCGCCGAGCGGACGCCGTTGATCAGCGGCCTGTCGGCGTTCGCGCCGGGACCATCCGTGTCGACATCCTCACTGTCGACTGCGTCCCGTTCGACGACGACGGTGTTGACGGCGCCGACGGCCGCGGCGGTGTCGTCGATCCGGTCGAGAAATGCCAGGACGCTCGTCTTGAGCGGCATGGTGAGCGACAGGCCGACCCAGCCCGGTTCGGTACGCACCCGCGCGATCAGGTCGCCGAGCGCGC
Source organism: Candidatus Protofrankia californiensis (assembly GCF_900634765.1). NCBI lineage: Bacteria > Bacillati > Actinomycetota > Actinomycetes > Frankiales > Frankiaceae > Protofrankia > Candidatus Protofrankia californiensis. Next base: position 1,895 of record NZ_CAAAFT010000392.1, read on the forward strand.
TCTCGTCGCACTCGACAGCCGTGTAGTCCCAGTCGAACCCCAGAGCGCGATATGCCGCACGGTGCAAAACTGGTGATAGTGAGTGCGCTATCGGCATTCCCGCGACGGCTGCCCGCGGCCGGGCACCCGAGCTGGTCATGTGCCGCCCTCGGCGCGGTAGCGCGCAAGCGCGTCCTGCCACTCCCGGTCCGTCGTCGCGAAGATCGTCACGTTCGACTTCGGCAGTGACACGAAGTACATCCACGGGCCGGCGGCCGGGTGCAGGGCGGATTCCAGCGCCCATTTCCCCGGATTGGAGATGGCTCCCGGCGGCAGGCCCGGCACCTTGCGCGTGTTGTAGGGGTTGTTGGCGGCGAGCTGGCTCTGGGTCAGCGGGCCCTCGTACTCGTTGAGGGCGTACCGGGTGGTCGAGTCCAGGTCGAGGCGGCGGAAACGCCCGGAGGTGTCGGCGAGCCGGTTGTAGATGACCCGCGCGACCTTCGGCCCCTCGTCCGGGTTCTTCACCTCACGTTCGATGATGGAGGCGACCGTCACGATGTCCTGTGGGCTTCGGCCCAGCGCGGCCGCACCCGTCTCGATGCCGAGACCTGCCGTCTCCGCCTTGAACTTGTCCACGAAACTCTTGATCGTGGCGGTTCCCGACGCGCCCGGCCGCAGGTCGTAGGTGGAGGGGTACAGGTAACCCTCGACCCCGGCCGCGTACGACGGCAGCTGGAGTTCGCCCGGATTCTTCACGATCTCCTCGAACGCGGAGAGCGGTTGGCCGGTACGGTCCGCGAGCGCCGTAAGCACCTGTCTGGTGGTCATGCCCTCGGCGATGGTAAGCCGGAACAGTGTGTGGGACTTGACGTCGAGCAGCGCGGCCAGCGCGTCGACCGCCCGCACATGCTGCTTGAGCTTGTAGAAGCCGGGTTGGATGGAACGCGACCGCTCGTCGGCCGCGGCCGCGTTGACGAAGGCGGCCGGTGTCCGCACGACCTCGGCGGATGCCAGCACCCGGGCGATGTCGCGGGCGGTCGACCCGGCCTGGATCTGGACGATGACCGACCCGTCACCGGGTCCGGCGTAGTCGACTGCCGATTCACCGGCCGAGATGCGCCCGATCACCTTGCCCGCACCGTAGATTCCGCCACAGAGGATCGCGGCCACTATGACCAGGATCGCGATAAGCTTGGATGCGGCACCATGCCGCCGACGGCTGTGGCTGCCTCGGCCGCGCCCTGTGTGCCGTCTGCTGTGCGACGTCTGGCTGTCTGACGCGTCATCGAGCAGCTCGTCGAGGTCGTCCTCGATCACGTGCTGTCCGCGCGGCGATCCGGCCCACGCCGGGTGGCTGCGGCGTCGGACGCCCCCGCGTCACGCGGGATGTCCAGGACGGACTGCAGGATCTGCACCGCTGCCTCCTGGTCTACGACTGCACGACGGTCCCGCGCGCGCATGCCACGCTCGGCCATCCGACGATGAGCCACAACCGTAGTCATCCGCTCGTCAACAAGCCGCACCGGAACAGGAGCGACACGTGCCGCAAGGAGATCGGCGTACGCCTGGGCCTGCCGGGCCGCCGGCCCCTGAAGGCCGGACAGCCGTGTCGGAAGACCCACGACGACCTCCACGGCACGACGATCCCGCACAATCATTGCAATCTCATCAAGATCGCGATTCATCCGGGTGTCACGCCGTAATGTTGTCACCGGGAAGGCGATCCTCGCCTCAGGATCGCTGGCGGCGACTCCTACCCTGACCGTGCCCACGTCGACACCGACGTGTACCCCCGTCCGGCGGGTCACCGGGGTACGCCAGGGCAGGTCAGCGCCCCCCAGGCCACCGCCTGAGCGCACTCACGCGGAGCGGGCACTGGGTATGCCCGGGGCGTCGGCGGCGCCGTGCGGGCCACCGCCGGTGTCACCGGTACCACCCGGGTCAGCCGCGCCGTCCACGTCGCCCGCGTCATCGAGCCCGAGAGCCTGACGAAGTTCATCCTCCCGCTCGGCCATCCCTTCCCGGACGTCGGCCAGGAAATCCTGCACCGACTCTACGAGGGACCCGGCAAGGTGCTGCGGAGTGAGGGTGGACACGGCGCGAGCGGCGCGCCGGACGGTCACCACGCCCGCAGCCGCGCCGAGCGCGATGTAGAACATCCGCGGCATCACGCACTCCTGCTCTCGGGGCCGGCTCCGCGAGCTCCGGCCGCCGGTGCCGCGGACGCACCGGAGCCGGCGCGCCGGGCGGCCCGCTTCGTCGCACGGTCCGCCTTGATCTCCGCCGTGATCCGTGACTCGATGTCGGCGTGGGTCCTCTTGGCCGCCGCGCGCCGGACCCCGTACGAGAACGCCGCGACCCGCACGACCGGGCCGCCGACCGTCGCCGCGAACAGCGACGTGAGCGAGGAGATGTTCGTCGAAATCGTCTGCACGTTCGCCGTGATGGCGTCGACCCGGTCGAGTTCCTTGTTCACATGGCTGAGAGCCTGGTTCACCTCGTCCACGGTCGCGCCCGCCTGCCGCACGCGTGCGGTGCCCTCGTCAATGGCCAAGCCGGTCTGGCGGACCCGAGCGGCCGCCTCGTCGAAGATCTTCCCAAGCTTGAACAACACGTAGCAGCCGAACAGGACGAGCACGGAGAACGCCCCCGCCGCGATCAGTCCCGCGATCGCACCACCGGACATGTGTGCTCTGCCTCCGCTGTCATGGGCCGTGGCCCGGCCGTACCTTCGTGACCAAACTGCGTGACCGAACTTTCAGTACTTTTAGAGACCAAAGCCTCGCGCCGGCTGCACCGGCACCGCGACGGTGGCCTCCTGAAGGGCCAACGGTGGCGCGATCATGCTTCTCCCGCGCCGCCGGAGGCCCAGGTCCCCCGAGCACCGGAGGACAGCGCCCCACGGCCCTCCGAGTAACGGTCGACACAGCGTCGAACTCGACGTTCCTGGAGTGACCCTACCGAGCGCGACCGGCTTCGTGGTCACTCGCCCCTGACGGCTCGTCCACATCTGCACGCGCCCCGGTCGACTCCCCACCGGCGGCAGCCGGCTCGCCACGGGCAGCAGCCGGCTCGCCACGGGCAGCAGCCGACTCGCCGGTGCCGCGAAGGGTCTCGCGCAGGAACGCAAGCCGCTGGCCGGCCCGCAGTTCGAACCCGTGCTCACTCGGCTGGTAGTAGCTCGATCCCACCAGCGGGTCGGGGGCGTACTGCTGACCCACGACGGCACCTGGGTAGTCGTGGGGGTAACGGTAGCCACTTCCGTGGCCCAGCCGGCTCGCGCCCGGATAGTGCGTGTCCCGCAGATGAGGCGGAACAGGACCACCACGTCCAGCGCGGACGTCGGCGACGGCCGCGTCGACGGCCCGGATGACCGCGTTGGACTTCGGCGCCAACGCGAGATGGATCACAGCCTGCGCAAGGGCAAGCCGAGCCTCGGGCAGGCCCACCGTTTCCAGTGCCTGGGCGGCGGCCACGGCCACCCCGAGCGCTCCGGGTTCGGCCAGGCCCACGTCCTCACTGGCTAAAATGATCATCCTGCGGGTGACGAACCGGGGATCCTCTCCCGCCTCCAGCATCCTGGCCAGATAGTGAAGTGCGGCGTCGACATCGCTGCCGCGCACGGACTTGATGAGCGCGCTCGCCACGTCGTAGTGCTGGTCGCCGTCGCGGTCGTAGCGCACCGCGGCCCGGTTCACCGCCTGTTCGAGTGTCGCAAGATCGACACAGACGGGTGCGCGACCCTCCCCCGACCCGCTGCCGCTTCCCGCACCCGTTTCCGGATGCGCACCCGTTCCGGGATCCGCCGCCGCGGCGGCAAGAGCGGCGTCGCCGGCGGCAAGAGCGGCGTCGCCGGCGGCCTGCAGCGCGGTCAGGACGCGGCGGGCGTCGCCACCGGCCAGGCGCAGCAGATGGGTGACCGCGTCAGGGTCCATCGTCAGCCGGCCGCCGTAACCTCGCTGGTCGTCGAGCGCCCGCTGGAGCAGGACGCGCAGGTCGTCCTCGGCGAGCGGTTCCAGGGTGAGCAGCAGCGACCGTGACAGCAGCGGTGCCACTATGGAGAAGAACGGATTCTCGGTGGTGGCGGCGACTAGGGTGACAAGCCCGCTCTCCACCGCGGGCAGCAGGGCGTCCTGCTGGGTCCTGGTGAAACGGTGCACCTCGTCGATGAACAGGACCGTGCGGACGCCGGAAACCGCGAGCGCGTCACGCGCCTGGTCGATCACCGCCCGTACGTCCTTGACACCGGCGGTGACCGCGGACAGTTCACGGAACCGGCGCCCACCGGAGCCGGAGATGATGTGCGCGAGCGTCGTCTTACCGCTGCCCGGCGGCCCCCAGAGCAGGACCGAGGTGGTGCCGCCGCCTTCCACCAGGCGCCGCAGCGGACTGCCCGCGCCGAGCAGGTGGCGTTGCCCGACGAGATCGTCGAGGGTCCGGGGACGCAGCCGGGTCGCGAGGGGACCCGACGTCGCGAGGGTCTGCTCGAGCCCGGCGTCGAACAGGCTCACCTACGTACCGTATGACGGCACGGTGGCCGCGGGCTGGCAGGTCGTGGGCTGGCGGGCGGTGTGATGGTGGACGAGGCCGGCAAGGTCCGGGGCAAACGAAAGGATCACCTGGCGCACCCGGTCGACGGCGAACGGCGCGAGCGCGTCGTATATCTCCGCGAAGACCGCGTGTGCCCGGACCCGCGGCCACTGGGGCGGAAGCAGGTCCAGCGGCAGGTCGGGGTCGAGGCCGGGGAAACGCCGCCAGGCGTCCATGACCGCTGTCCGGGCCACCAGCGACTCCGACGAACCCACGTCAGCGGCCCTGATCCGCCTGAGCAGGGGGGTGTGGGTGAGGATGAAGTCCTCGTAACGAGACCGCAGATCGGTCAGGTCCCAGGCTTCGATCGGCCGTCTGGGGCTCGTTGCCACGGCCCCCTCGACCGTCGCCAGGACCGTCGCGTTGGGCACGCCGAGCTCTGCGAACACCCGGATGGTCGCATCCGTCACCGGACAGGGAGACACCCACATGCCGTCGTACAGGGGAGCGAAACCGAGCCAGCGCAGCCTGTTGCGAACGGCGTGCCGGACGTCACGCTGCTCCTCCGGGAGCGAGAAGGCGGCGACGACCCACCGGCCGTCCCAGCCGGCGCGGGACTGCCCGAACGACAGGATGCGTGCGGCGCCGTCCTGTAATGCCTCGGTTGCCTGGCTGGTCAGACCGTAGTAGGTGTTGCGGCCGACCCGTGAGGATTCCAGCAGCCCACGGCGCGCGAGCCGGCTCAACGCCGCACGCGCACCAACCGTTGAGATGTCGAAGTCCGCCAGCAGACGCACCAGTGCCGCGGACGGTATGTGCTCCTTGCGCCCCTGCCAGTAGTCGCCGAGCAGGGTCATGAGGAGGCGTTGCGGCTGAGCACCGAGCCGGAGCCGCGGAAGATCGACTTTGGACGGATGGTCCCGGGTGACGACGGGTCCGGTGATTACCACGGAAGACGATATTACGAGCGGATACTTCCGGGACGAAAATGCCGGTATGTCGAGCCCGCGCAGTCCGTCGAGCCCGCGCAATCCGACCCGGCTGGGGCAGGTTCGATCACAGTTCCCCGCGGCCACGGGTCGCCGATCCTCGCGGGACGCGCCCACGCGGGCCGAGCCGGGCCCAGTCCCGCGCCCAGGCGTCGAGGGGCTCGAGCACACCCTGCAGGCGCCGCCCGTGCACGCTGAGCCGGTAGTCGCCGGCCTCGTCCACCTCGACGACCCCGGCCTCGCGCAGTTCACGCAGCCGCTGGGACAGATGCGACTCGGCAGCCTCCACACGCGTCACGAGGGAGCGGAACGCAGCCGGTCCCTCCCGCAGGATCCAGAAGACCGGTAGCGCGTGCCGTCTGCCCAGCAGGTCGATCACCTCGGACAGCGCGGCCGCCCGCGCGTCGTTACGCGCCATGTCCCACGCCGTTACGCACCACGTCCGATGCCCGTCACTTCTCCCACACCTGTCGCTCTCACGCCTGTCGTCAGGGCGAACCGGACGCGGACTTGCGGCCGGGCCGCGGCGTCAGGGTGTGCGGATCGCGCCGGAGCCGTTGGGGCTGTGGGCCCCAACCGTGCCGACGAAGGTCCCGGTGGTCGGCGAGGACGGCTCGCCTCGGCCTGCGACGCTTGCAAACGTCCGGCGGGCCTTCTCCAGCAGGCTGCCCGCCTGGGCCGAGACGACCCCTGCCGCACTCTGCACCTCCGGACGTTCCCGGACCTCACGTACCTGACGCATGATCGCGTCATAGTGTTCCCTGCCCGCACGTGCACCCAGCAGGTAGCCGAGCCCGAAGCCGACGATAAAACCGGGTCTGAAGTGCATACTGCCTCCCGCTCGGTGCCGCTGTGCAATCTCCTGGCCTCCGCGGGCGCGAGAACACTCATGGTCGCGCTCACTTCGGTCACTGTGTAGTCCGCTGACTTCCGCGGGCGCGGGAACACCATGATCACGCTCGCTTCGGCCAGCCGGGTGATGACGGACAGGATGCCTGTAATCATGGCCATCCTGCCCGATCATCGGCCCACGGACGGCCGACCGGCCAGCTGACCTCGTGTTTACTACCCCGCTGAACCATCCGCGCGAACCTCAGGTAACCTTGCCCAGTCAGGTGCTCCCAGCGTCATCGCTTGGAGCACCGCGGTCCCGCGTAGCTCAATTGGCAGAGCGTCCGGCTGTTAACCGGCAGGTTACAGGTTCGAGTCCTGTCGCGGGAGCATCCGCCCAGATCAGAGGGCCGAAGACCGATTGATCATGTTTTTCTCGCGCTGTCGGAGGCCCAAGCCTCCAGGGGCCAGGACCCTGATCCTTGATCAAAGTGGAAGGCTGGGCACAACTTACCCACAGTCTTTGGTGTGTCCAGCTCCACAGGTTCCACAGGTTCGAACGTCGATCAGTGGGCGCCGCGCCATCCGCGACAGCTGGCCTTTCCCGCCTTCCGTGATCCGGACCTGCCGCGGACCCGCCACGGACACCGGCCCGCGCCGACAGACCCCGGACGAATTTTCGGCGATGACCATCACGTGCGGATCTTCGGATCAGGACAGGGTGAGCGGGAGCGAGGTCAGTCCGCGGTGGATGAGGCTGGGCAGGTAGGTGAGGCTGTCGGCGTCGGTGGCCAGCGACATCGTCGTGGTGCGCTGGACGAGCGCTCCGACCGCGGCCTCCGCCTCGATACGAGCGAGAGGCGCTCCCAGGCAGAAGTGGATGCCGACGCTGAAGCCCAGGTGGCGTCGGGCCGGCTGAGGCCCGTGATACCGGGTGATGTCGAAACGGTCGGGGTCGGGGTAGACGGCCGGGTCCCGGCCGGCCGCCGCGCTCACCAGCACCACACCGTCCCCGCGCGCGAAGGTGTGGCCGGCGACCTCGGTCCTGGTGTGCGCGGTCCTGAGGGTGAACTGCGTCGGCGGGTCGTAGCGCAGCACCTCCTCGACGGCGGAGGAGATCAGTTCGGGTCGGGCGCGCAGCGCGGCGAGCTGGTCGGGATGCCGGAGCAGGGACAGCACGCTGTTACCGATGAAGTTGATGCTCGTCTCCATCCCCGCCACCACCAGCAGCGATGAGATGCCGAGCAGCTCGGCCTCGGTCAGGACGTCCCCGCGTTCCTCCGCGCTCGCGAGCAGACCCAGCAGGTCCTTGGTCGGACGCAGCCGCCTTTCGTTGATGAGTTCCCGGAAGTACGCCTGGAAGTCGTGGGTGGCCTTCGTCCGGCTGGCGATCTCCTCGGCCGACAGCAGGTGGTCCGGATCCGTACCTCGGGCGATCGCCAGCGCCCATCCGCGCAGCGCGGCGCCGGCGTCCTGCGACACCCCGAGAAGATGACCGATGGTCGCACTCGCGACCGGAGCGGCCAGGCCGTGGATGACGTCGATCGTGCCGGCCGCCAGCGCCTCGTCGACCAGTCGCCCGGCCAGCTGGTGGATGGTGGGGGCCAGCGCTCCGACGATCCGCGGGGTGAACGCCTTGTTGACCAGCCCGCGCAGCCGGGTGTGATCTGGAGGGTCCATCCGCAGGAAGGAACGGGGAGCCGTCGCGTTCCCCTCCCGGAACGGGCTGATCCCGGCGTCGTAGCCGTGGACCCAGTCCGGGCTCTGCAGGATGGTCTCGCAGTCGTGGTAGCGGGTCACCACGGTCACCGGTACATCGCCGAGGAGGAAGGGACACAGCGGCGCCGCCTCCCGGACCCGCCGGTAGACCGGATACGGGTCGGCACGGTGGACGGGATCGAAGGCGTCGAACTCAACCTGACCAGCACTTACCGCAGTCATAGCTCCCGCTCCTCGTCCCGCTCCTCGCCGTATGCAAGTCGTCGACGTTGCCGGCGCCAGCTTCCTTGAGCGTGACCCCGACGGTCGACGGCAACTCAAACACAGGCGGTCATGCGCGTGAACGCCTTGCTCGGTACGGCCGGCACAGATCTCGCTGTCGAGCGTGACACGACGGTTCCGTTCACCGAGTGACCTCGGGTCAGGTTCGAGCCCTGTCGCGGGAATCCGGGATCCCTGTCGTGGATCTTTCTTTCAGCGGACCGTCCGGACGATGAATTGCGTCACGCTGGCTGTCCTGCGCGGCGCGCCAGCAGCGCTGCTCGAAACGGCACGAACACGGCTGGCAACGCCGCCGGCTGTCGCCCGACCTGCCTGGTACAGATCTGCCTGGTACAGACCTGCCTGGCGACAATGGCCTGTCAGGAGGAGAAGAACAGCCTTGCGAAGCCGTGGTTGCCGTGCCCATGGTGACCGTGATGGCCGTGCCCGCCGTGGTGACCGACGTGCGGTGCGCCCCATGCGGGCTGTACGTACTGCGGCGGGGGCGGTGGGGGAGGCGCGGGCTGACTGAACTGCGCCTCGAGCCGGCTGAGAGCCTCCAGCTCTCCGTAGTCGAGGAAGATGCCTCGACAGCTGTCGCACTGCTCGATCTGCACGCCGCTGCGGTTGTAGGTTCGCATCACCCCGCGGCACTTCGGACACTGCAGTGTGTAGCTCACGACGGAACCCGCCTATCTCGATCTCGTCTGTTGCGGCTCATTAGATCATCCGATTCGTCAGTAGCGTACCGGGTGTCCTCGAGGCGACCACGCGCGTCACACCGACCCGGTGATCGTGGCGATCAGGCTGTCGGCACGCGATGTTCGTATGTTTCGCGGGCGTCGAGTAGTTCGGACAGGTGAGCCCGGCGCCAGTCACAGAAGGCCGCCATCGGTTCGAACAGCGTCCGGCCGAGCGGGGTCAGTTCGTATTCGACCCGGGGCGGGATCTCCGCATGGGCGGTTCGCATAATGAACCCGTCGCGCTCCAGCGCCCGCAGCGATTCCGTGAGCACCTTCGGCGTGATGCCTCGCAGTGGCGTCTGGAGTTCGGAGAAGCGTCTCGGACCGGCCTTCAGACAAATGATGATCTTCACGGTCCACTTGCCGCCGATGCGCACCGGCACGGTATCGGTCTCGCATCCAGCGAACATGTCGGGGTCCAGTGACTGGCTCACGCTGGCCAAGGTACGTGACTATCGTTGCGGGAACTGTGGTATCGCCCGCTACCGTTCGCGGCGTCGACCGGCAATCATGCGCCGGTCCTGTCGAGCGGAGCACCCATCATGGGCAGGATCGTCGTCTTCGGC
>NZ_CAAAFT010000393.1:0-7771 GCF_900634765.1 Candidatus Protofrankia californiensis
GGCGGGCGGGCCGACGTGCGGTCGCCGAGGCGGTTGCCCGGGGCCATCAGGTCACCGCGGTCGTGCGTGATCCGGCCAGGTACCGGGAACTGGCCGGTGACGGGGTGACACTGGTCGCAGGCGATGTCACCCAGGCCGGCAGCGTGGCCACGGTCGCCGCCGGGCACGACGTCGCGATCAACGCCGCGGCCCGGATGGACGTGCCATCGCAGGCGTTCTTCGTGGGCGCGGCACATGCCCTGCTCGAAGGCCTGGCCCAGGCCGGCGTCGGCCGGCTGCTGGTGATCGGCATCGGCACCATATTGGAGACCGCGCCCGGGGTGCTGGTTCATGACGCTCCCGGTTTCCCGGCGCAGTGGCGCACGTTCTCGTTGGGGCACGCGGAGGAACTCGACGTGCTGCGCACGGCGGACACCGGGATCGACTGGCTGATGGTGGCGCCACCGCCGACCGTCCTCGACAGCGAAGCGACACGGACCGGCCGGTATCGGATCGGCGGCGAGCAGGTGTTGCCCACCGACAAGGACGCGGCGCCATTCTCCTACGCCGACCTCGCGGTCGCGCTGATCGACGAGATCGAGGCCCCGAAACACCATCGGACGCTGATCGCCGTAGCGTCCTGACGGGCAGCAACGACGGACGTCCCATCAAGCGCTGGCGGTCCACGCGCGAACCGTTTCCTCCGGGCGGATCGAGCCGCCTGATATCTCACCGAGTTTGCCAGGCTCCGCCTCGACGACCGGATAACTATCGTTGTCCGCCTTGAATTTTCACGGTCACGACAGGACGGGGGCCTCACGACAGAAACGGGCTGAGGAAAGGGCTCGCGTGGCCCGACCAGGAGACCGTGAGCAGTTCACGAGCCCGGGTACAGGCGACGTACAGCAGGCATCGCTCACGCAAGGTGTCCTGCTCGTGTGCCTTCGGATCCGCATCCACCGGTGTGACAGCCCAGCGCAGGGGCACGGATGCCGCGGAGACGTCGATGACCGCCATCGCGCGGTACTCCAGCCCCTTCATGCGGTGCATGGTGCCGACCTCGACCCCGCCACGGGATTTGCGTTCCAGGTCACAGGCGTCGAGACCCGCGTCGCGCAGGGTGCTGATCGCCGCGAGCACCGACTTCTTCATGCGGGCGGCAACACCGATCGCGGCCGGGTCGACGCCACGGTCGATCCATCCACGGACCGTGACGACCAGACCTTCCATCTCCGCGTCGTGGCTGGCGTATCCCGTCAGGACAGGTGGAGCCGAACCCCGAAACGCCGACCGGTAACCGTCGAGGGTGTCCACGCCGGCGTCCATGTCGTCGACCATCTGCCCTCGGAGCAGCCCCACGGCCCAGCGCAGGATCTCCTCGGTGGTGCGGTAGTTGAGATTGAGCCGATGGGAACGGCCGCGCACGTTGATACCGAGGCTCGACAGCGAGACACGGTGGTCGTAGATGCGCTGATGGGCATCGCCGACCACGAACAGGTCGTTCGGCCCGTCCGGGACCGCCGCCCGGAGCAGCCGCCACTGCACCGGGTGGAGATCCTGCGCCTCGTCGACGATGACGTGCGCGAAAAGCTCGGCGGTCGGAGCCTGCGAAAGGTACCGGGCCGCGTCGTCGGCGAGTTGGTAGAAGGTCCGTTCCCCGGTCTTTTCACGGTTCTCCAGGAACCGGCCGAGAGCCTGCCAGACCATGAGGCGCTGGGCCCTGGTCAGGCGAAGGCCCCGGCCGGGGCGCGGTGCGCCCAGGTATTCGGCCTCGCTACGCAGACCCTGCGCCAGAATCACCTGCTCCCATTCCTGGCGTAATGCTGCGCCGGTGAGCGGTGCGAGCAGCCCGGCCGCCGCAACGTCCCACAACATCGCGATCCGGTCGTTGTCGGCGAGAACCTTCGGTTCCCTGCCCTCGGCCTGGCGGACGATCCTGCGGGCAAGCGCATCGACGGTGGTGACCTCGATATTGCCGTAGCCATACGAACCCGCGAGTGACCCCAGGCTTGATCGCAGGTTGTCCGCGAGTGTGCGGACGAACGTCGTGACAAGGACCGGCCGCGTCGAGCCGGCGGGAAGCCGGCCTGCCAGGTAGTGCGCCCGGTGTACGGCCACCACGGTCTTCCCGGTACCCGCGCCGCCGGTGACCCGCACCGGCCCGCTGTAGGTCTCCCGGTAGGCGATCCGCCGCTGGGAAGGGTGAAGGAAGATCCTCCACAGGTCCAGTGGACGGTTGAGGGCCTCCTGGAGCTCGGAAGCCCCGCGGGGGAAGAAGACCGAAGGCGAAGCCAGCAACGCCTCGACGCCGGACATCGCCTCGCGCCGGGCCGTCCCGACGATTCCGAGTTCGGCCCGGGCCTCGCGGACGGAGTAGCCGGCGGCGAGCATCTGCAGCGCGTCCGCCTGGCTGGCAGCGAGCACGCCCGTCAACGCGGTGAGGTCGGCCTCGAAGGGGACTGTCCAGCTAACGGTGTAACGGTTGATGTTGGTGCTACGGGTGGACCACTGGCGGGTGGGTCTACTTCCGGCGTCGCCATGCCGGAATAGGAATAGCGGATGTTCCGGGTCGGACGCCGAGAAAGCGTCGTGCTTGCGTTCAGTGGGTTGCGGCGTCGGCGGCCTGGTGAGAGGTGCGAGGCCGCACGCTCCTTTCCGCGATGCCGATTGTCGTGCGGCGGGGCAGCACGCCGGGGAGGTGGGCGACGAAGGCGTTGAAGCGCCCGTCGACAACACTGGGGAGTCCTTGCTTGAGGGCTTTGAAGGTGGTGGCGACGACCTGCTCGGGGGTGCGGCGCTTTCCCACGGAGGCTTCTTCGGCACCGACAACGTCGAAGAACGGCGTCTCGGTCGCGCCCGGACAGATCGCGATGACTCTGACGCCGGTGGGCTTGGTCTCGGCCCACAGCGCCTCGGTAAAGGACAGGACGAATGCTTTGGTAGCGGCGTAGACGGCCATGTGTGGGACGGGTTGGAACGCCGCGGTACTGGCGACGTTGACGATGGTGCCGTCCCCACGGGTGATCATCGCGGGCAGGAAACGGCTGGTGAGGTCCACCATGGCCAGGCAGTTGAGCTGAACTTGCGCGGTCAGCCGGGCAGGATCGGTGGTGGCCACGTCGCCGTGGGTGGCGAAGCCGGCGTTGTTGACCAAGACATCTACGGTAAGCCCGAGGGCGGATACCCGCTGCGCGAGATTGTCCGCTGCGCCGTGCTGTACGAGATCTGCGGCCAAGACGTCCACGCGCCGATGGTGGGCGGTACGCAGTTGGGTCGCGATGGTCTGCATCTTGTCCTCGCTGCGGGCGACCAGGATCAGGTTGGCCCCGCGCGCGGCGAGTTCGCGGGCGTATACGGCTCCGATGCCGGTCGAGGCGCCAGTGATCAGGGCTGTCTGTCCGGTGAAAGTCATACGATCTCCTCGGTAGTAAAGAACATCCGGCCGGTTCGTATCCGTATGGGTCGGCAGGAACGACTGCTGACGCCATCGGTCCAGGACGGGTGAGCGGCGCGGTTCCAGCGCTCGGGCGCGCCTGAGGTCCAGCGCCGCGACCGCCAACGTCTGCTCTGTTGCGCCGGGTCCAGGCGGCGCCCGGCGGCGTTGTCGACCGCGGCTCTAGCGAACGTCTCCGCCGGACCCCGTCGGTGCGGGGCTGTTCATCAGGGCCAGCTCGACGATGGCCAGCAGGGTTTGCACGCGTTCGGTGAAACCGAACGCGGCACGCTCGGTCGGTTCCAGGATGTCGGTCAGCGATTTCAGGCCGTCGAAGGCGCCCACCAGCACCGCGGCTACTGATCCCGGGTCCAGCCCGGTGCGCAGGTCCCCGTCGGTTTGGCCCCGGCGGACCAGGTCGGCCACGAAGGCGACCCATTCGACCATGGGCTTGCATACCTGCTCGGCGACCTCCGGGTCGGCCGACAACTCCTTGGTCAGGCGAGTGACACTCCAGGCACCCGGGTCGGTGGAGATCAGCTCCAGCATCGCGGGCACGAGCACTCGCAGCTGGTCGGCCGCCTTCGCTTCCGCCAAGACCCGCTCACCGATCTGGGACAGCCAACGCGCCTGCTGGTCCTGCAGTACCGCCAGCGCGAGCTCGGATTTGGTGCGGAAGTAGAAGTAGAACGCGCCCTTGGTCAGCCCCGAGGCGGCGATCAGGTCGTTCTGGGTAGTTGCGGCATATCCACGTTCGGCGAAGACCTGAGCGGCGGTGCGCAGGAGAAAAGCACGCGTCGCTTCGCCCTTGGCGGTCGCCGGGACCTTCGGCGGGTCGGATCCAGTCACCCTGCCACTATAAAACCGGCTAGCCGGTATGAACATACCGGCTAGCCGGTTTTTCACGCACCCAAGCTTGACCGTCACCCCCGCGGGCAGCCACCGACGCCGCACCGTCACGATCCGCCATGCTCGCCGGCAGCCTCGACCGCCTCTCCACCGCGACACACGACACAGCCGTACAGAATGGTCAACCGGTGCTGCTGGGCCATCACCGCAGCCCAGTTCTCCTTGACCCGCCGCACTCTGCCGATCACCAGACCGCGTCGCCACGCACCACAGCGTCGGCGCCCCCATCGGCGTAAAGCACCTGACCGGTGACGAGCGTGTTGGTCGGATCCACGAGCCAGCCGATCACACGAGCAACATCCTCGGCGGTGGCCGGTCCCCGCAGCGGCATCGGGACGTGGGCATCGAGTCCGGCCCGTAGCTCCGGGTGCGCCAACTGTCTTCGAATCATCGGGGTGTCGACGGGGCCGGACACGACGCTGCGATCAGCGCCGCGGCCCGGATGGACGTGCCATCACAAGCGCTCTACGTAGGCGCGGCACACGCCCTGCTCGAAGGCCTGGCCCAGGCCGGTATCGGCCGGCTGCTGGTGATCGGCATCGGCACCATACTGGAGACCGCACCCGGGATGCTGCTTCATGACGCGCCCGGTTTCCCAGCGGAATGGCGCACATTCTCATTGGGACACGCCGAGGAGCTTGACATGCTGCGCACGACGGACATCGATAGAACGTCGCGGGCGGTCACGAGGCGACGGCCTTCGTGCCGAGCAGGCTCTTGAGATCGCCCCAGAAGGCGGAGGACGCGTCGACCTCGGGTTCCAGGCGCAGCAGGAGGTGGGTGCGGCGGGGGCTTTCCAGCCGTATGTGTACGGGGGTGTTCCCAGGATGGGTGGTGAGGATCAGACGCAGTTCGTCGACGAGGCCCGGAGTCACCTTGTGAGTGGGTAGGGAAATCAGCACGGGCGGTCCGGCGTCCGAATTCACGCTCACGTCGAGGGTTGTCAGCTCGTGGGCGAATATACTGACGGATCCGTCGCGTTCGTTGACGCGTCCCCGTACGGAGACCACGGTGTCAGGCGTGAGCTGATCAGCATATACCTCGTAGCTTTTCGGGAAGAAGAGAACCTCGACTGCCGCGTCCAGGTCCTCGACGGTGACGATGGCCCAGAGGTTGCCATTGTTCTTGTTGACTCGCCGGTCGATCTTTGCGATCACACCGGCGATCTGCACATCGCCCTCGGTACGTCCGCTGTCAAGAAGGTCGATAATTCTCGTGTCCCGGTTGCGGTCCAGAATCCGCTGCGTGCCCTCCAGCGGATGGCTGGACACGTACAGGCCGAGCATCTCGCGTTCCTGCGCGAGAAGTTCTGGCCGCGGCCATTCGGCGGCGCTCAGGTCCAGGCCGAGCCCGATCTTGATTGATTCACCCTGCTCGTCGCTGTTGTCTCCGCCGAAAAGATCGAACTGGCCGAAAGCCTCGTTTCGTTTCGTGCCGATGACAGCGTCGATCGCGGACTCGTGGACCTGCGCCAGTGCGCGGCGGTTGTGGCCGAGGGAGTCAAACGCACCCGCCTTGATCAGGGAGTCGACGACGCGTTTGTTGCAGACGCCGATCTCAACCTTCTCCAGAAAATCGGGGAACGACGCGTAGGCACCTTTCTGCTCGTGGGTGGCGGCGATCGAGGCGACGACGTTTGTTCCCACGTTGCGGATCGCGCCGAGACCGAAGCGGATGTCGCCGCCCACCGGGGTGAAGTAAAGCGTCGACTCGTTCACGTCGGGCGGCAGCACCCGGATACCCATTTTGCGGCACTCGGCGAGATACACGGCCATCTTGTCCTTGTCGTCCCCGACCGACGTCAGCAGCGCCGCCATGTACTCGGCCGGGAAGTTCGCCTTCAGGTAGGCGGTCCAGAACGAGACGACGCCGTAGCCGGCCGTATGGGACTTGTTGAATCCGTATCCGGAGAAGGGAACCAGCACGTCCCACAGCGCCTGGGCGGCTTCGGTGGAGTAGTCCTTTTCCGCCATGCCGGCCATGAACTCCGCGTGGTTGGCATCCAGGACCTCCTTCTTCTTCTTGCCCATGGCGCGGCGCAGCAGGTCGGCCTCGCCCAGGCTGTAGCCGGCGAGCTCCCGCGCAATGGTCATGACCTGCTCCTGATACACCACCAGGTGGTAGGTCTCGCCGAGGATTTCTTCCAGCGGATCCGCGAGATCGGCGTGGATAGGAGCGATGGGCTTGCGGCCGTTCTTACGGTCGGCGTACTCGATGTGGGAGTTGGCGGCCATCGGCCCCGGCCGGTACAACGCGAGGACGGCGGCGATGTCCTCGAACTTTGTCGGGGCCATGAGACGCAACAGGCTGCGCATGGGACCACCGTCGAGCTGGAAGACACCGAGGGTGTCCCCGCGGGCCATCAACTGGAAGGTCGGGGTGTCCAAAAGCGGAAGCTTCTGCAGGTCGATGTCGATGCCACGGTTCTTCCGCACGTTGACAATCGCATCGTCGATCACGGTGAGGTTCCGCAGGCCGAGGAAGTCCATCTTCAACAGGCCCATGTCCTCGCACTGGGGGAATGGAAAACCTGTGATGATGGCGCCGTCGGCGTCCCGCCGGTGGATCGGCAGGACGTCCAGGAGCGGCTCGGCGCACAGGATCACCCCGGCCGCGTGCACCCCGGTTCCGCGGGTGAGACCTTCCAGCCCCCGCGCGGTGTCGACGATCTTGCGGACGTCCTGATCAGTTTCGTAGAGGCCGCGCACCTCGGCGGCTTCGCTGTACCGCTCGTGGTCGGGGTCGAGGATGCCGGACAGCGGAATACCCTTGCCGAACACGTCCGGGGGCATCGCCTTCGTGATTTTGTCGCCGAGGGCGTAGGGGTAGCCCAGCACGCGGCAGGAGTCCTTGACCGCAGCTTTCGCTTTGATTGTTCCGAAGGTGAGGATCTGGCACACCCGGTCCTCGCCGTACCGCTCGGTGACATAGCGGATCATGTCACCGCGGCGACGTTCGTCGAAGTCGAGGTCGATGTCCGGCGGGGTGACGCGTTGGGGGTTCAGGAACCGCTCGAAAATCAGCCGGTGCTCGATCGGGTCGAGTTCGGTGACACCGAGGACGTAGGAGACCATTGAACCGGTTGCCGAACCACGTCCCGGGCCGACCCTAATACCCTTTTCCCGGGCGTACCGACAAATGTCGGCGACGACGAGGAAGTAGGCCGGGAAACCCATGTTGGCGATGACGCCGATCTCGTGCTCGACTCGGTCGAGAACCTCTTGTGGCGGGTTCGCGCCGAACCGGTGCTCAACGCCGCGGGCCACCTCCTTACGCAGCCACGAAAGCTGGTCCTCCCCCTCCGGAACGGGGAAACGGGGCATACGGTCGACATATGCGAAGACGTCATCGTACGGCTGGACCCGTTCGGCGATCAGCAGCGAGCTGTCGCATGCGCCGGGAACCTGGTCGTCCCACAGAGCACGCATCTCGTCGGTGCTCTTCAAATAG
>NZ_CAAAFT010000394.1:0-2546 GCF_900634765.1 Candidatus Protofrankia californiensis
TCGAACTTGAATCGCTTCGGGTCGTCGAGCCGCTTTCCGGTGCCGACGCACAGCAGGGCGCTGTGCGACTCGGCCTGGTCCTTGGTGACGTAGTGGCTGTCGTTTGTGGCCAGGGGCCGCAGATTGAGCCGGCGGGAAATATCGAGCAGCCCGTCCCGGACCTTCCGCTCGATCGCGAGCCCGTGGTCCATCAGCTCCAGGAAGTAGTTGTCCGGACCGAAGATGTCCTGATAGGTGGCCGCGGCCTGGAGCGCCTTGTCGAACTGGTTGAGCCGTAGCCGGGTCTGGACCACGCCGGACGGGCAGCCGGTCGTGGCAATGATGCCCTCGGCATGCTCGGCGATCAGCTCCTGGTCCATCCGGGGCTTACGATAATAGCCGTCGAGCGAGGCGATACTGCTCAGCCGGAACAAGTTACGCAGACCTGTCGAGTCGGCCGCCAGCATTGTCATGTGGGTGTAGGCGCCACTCCCCGAGACGTCGCCGCCCTCGCCGTCCGGGTCTGCGTCGCGCTGCGCACCGTCACCCCAGAAGACGGGTTTCTTGTGGTGGCGGGCTTCCGGCGCAATGTAGGCTTCTATGCCGATGATCGGTTTGACGCCGGCTTTCTTTGCGGCCTGGTGGAACTCATAGGAACCGAACATGTTGCCGTGGTCGGTCATCCCCACCGCGGGCATGCCCAGGCGGGCCGCTTCGGCGAACAGCAGGCCGACCTTCGCCGCACCGTCCAACATCGAGTACTCGGTGTGCACGTGAAGGTGGACGAAGGAATCAGCCTTGGACATTGGTCCCCTTTCGCGCCGTACGGCCTCGACGAAGACCTTAACGCCTCTGCGTGGGACCTCTCCACGCCACATGGCGGGCAGCCGCTTCCATTATCATAACTTGGCCGACAGTCGTGAATCGGGATACTAATCTTACTCATCGTTACGTCCAGCCGGCCCACTACCACATGACAGCAGCCAGCAGGGCATGGACCGGGGCCCTGCACCAGCCGTGGAGCCACTCCGGGGCCTACCGGGTTTGGCGGGCATGAGGACCCGACCCGGCAGACGTAGCCGCACCATACCCCTGTCGGGTATCGTACTTGATCTGCGACCGTGCTCGGCCCCCACAGAGAGTCGGCCGGCGATTTTCTGCACAATCGCGATATGCCGCTGAACGGCGCTCCCGCCGGAAAGGCAAGGACATGGGGAAACACGCAAAGCCCCCGCCGGACTGCCCGCGATGCAAAGGCGACGGGAGGATCATAATTACCACCGACGGTAATGGGGAAGGTGGGAAACAAACGCAAAGCGTGGCATGCTCGACATGCAGCGGGACGGGAAAAGAATGAAACGCGAGGACTTCATCCCCGACGTGATCTGGATCAGACGCGAGGACGGATGGATGATCCCGCTCGACCGGGCCGACAACCCCGACGCATGGCTGAAACTGGTCAACAGTGACGACTCGATCGTCACCCAGGCCGACGACGGGACGGACGAGTACAACGGTAAGGGCATCATCCCGACC
The DNA here is from genome assembly GCF_900634765.1 of Candidatus Protofrankia californiensis. NCBI lineage: Bacteria > Bacillati > Actinomycetota > Actinomycetes > Frankiales > Frankiaceae > Protofrankia > Candidatus Protofrankia californiensis. The sequence goes on from NZ_CAAAFT010000394.1 coordinate 1,516, forward strand.
AGCTCTTCCAGCGCACCCCGGGTTATGAGCAGGATGCTCGACCTGCTCGACGTGAGAGAGGGCATGGACGTCCTGGAAATCGGGGCCGGTACCGGTTACAACGCCGCTGTACTCGCCGAGCGAGCAGCACCCGGACGCGTCACCACCGTCGAGGTTGATCCCGTGATCGCCGAGCACGCCCGGCAGGCCCTACGCAGGACCGGACATCCGGTCACAGTTGTCACCGGCGACGGCGTCCTCGGCTATCCCGACGGAGCCCCCTACGACCGGATGATGGCCACCGCCAGCGCGTTGCAGATCCCCTACGCCTGGGTGGAACAGACCCGGCCCGGTGGTCGGATCGTGCTTCCCCTGGTCAGTGGTTTTTTCGAATGTCAGGCGTTCCTGTGTCTGACCGTCGACGGCGACGGCACCGCCCAGGGCCGCTTCCACGACGTGGCAGGCTTTATGCGTCTACGTAACCAACGAGATGATGCAGCCCTGTGGGGAGACAACGAGGACGACGCCCGGATCACCACAACCCGCCTGTACCCGCGCGCGCCGTTCACCGAATTCGAGGCCGGATTCGCCCTCGGCCTCATGCTTCCCGGCTGGGTGGCGGGACAGCGGGAGGCCTGCGACGGCACCGAGATCCTTCGGGTGTCACACTTCGCCTCCGGCTCCTGGGCTTCCTTCAGCTCTGGGACGGACGAACACGAAGTGCGCCAATATGGGCCGCGGCGACTGTGGGACGAATTGGAAGCTGCCTATGACCGGTGGCTTCGTGCCGGACGCCCGGACCACACCCGGTTCGGCGCGACCATCACCCCCGAAGGTCAGTCGTTCTGGTTGGACGTTCCGGAGCAGGTCGTATCCGCCGACAGGCGGGCCGTATCCTCCTGACGGGCCGTATCCCCCGATAAGGCGGTGCGCTTCTTCTGCGTGTCGTACGTGCGGCCGTACCGGGGCAGAACCTCGACCGCGAGGACGGGCAGGGTCGCCTCCTGGTCGGGCAGGACGAGGACGTCCGGCTGGAACTTCTTGTTCACCGA
>NZ_CAAAFT010000394.1:2788-4393 GCF_900634765.1 Candidatus Protofrankia californiensis
CGGACCGAGCCAAAGGCAGCGCAATCAGGCCTCCTTCACACTCGGGCTTCCTACCGAAGCTGATCCGGAGAGCGGAATCGTCCTGTTCGTTGACACTTGCGCGGGAGCGGTGGAATTCTCACCCGGTGAGCGTCGAGGGGACGGCGGCCATGACGGTTGCCCGGCATCGACGGGAGCACGCCCCCCTTCCAAGGGAGGTACACAGTGATCAGCCGAAGTCGGCTGCTGACGGTTGGAGGGGCGGCCTTCACGCTGCTACTGGCGATGTTCGTCGTCGTCCTGTCAGGGGGTACGGCCTTCCCGTTTGCACTTGGCAACGTCGGCTCCTTCGGAGTTGCCGGCGCCACCATCGACACCGGCGAGCCTGAACAGCCGGGCAACTTCACCCTCGTGCCCAGCATCGACCAGAATTCGGCCCCGAACGGCGGCCAGCTGCCCGCGGGCGAGATCCACATGAAGCAGGCGCTGATCGACGGGCTGGTCCTGGAGAAAACCTTCGACCTGCCCGGCGGGCTGGGTACCTGGAAACTACAGATCAACGCTCCTGGACGGACAAAGGTGATCGACCTCACGCTCGGCGCGTCGCAGATCTGCGTGGAATCGATCGATTTTCACACGGTCGCCATCGATGCCAAGGGCGGCGACCCGCTCTCCTCCATCAAGCTGGATGCCGGCCGGGTCATTCTGACCGGAGCCGGTGTCGAGGCGACGAACCTGCGTTCAACCGGTCTCTCGCTGGGCAGCCTCCACGTCACCGTCGAGCGTGGCGGCTACGACCCGCAGACGTTCCGCTGCTTCAAGTGAGTAATTGGGACGGCGTGACCCCCCACCCTTTCACTCCTCAGCTTCGTGGTCATCACCGAAAATTCGTCCGATGATGACGACGAAACGGTCCGGGGACCTGGGCCTGACGACCCGGTCACAACCAGGAAGACCGACAACAGACATGGCCGCCGCATTACTCCACCCGCTCCATCTACCCCGCCTGCTCCATCGTCTCCGCGAGCGGGCAAAGCCCACGGTGCTGTTCACCCGGCCGTTGTCGGACGACTGGCTGTCGGAAACGAAAACGCCGTGGCGGGCGGCTGTGCCGACCATGACCGGCGGGGCCGCCGTCTGCTATTTCAGCTTCTCCTTCGGCCCCACTTTTTTCTCGGCCGGCGTCGCCGTGTACGGCCTGGGCCTCGGCCTTCTGATCACTGCGTTCGGCCTGCTGATGGTCTGGTACCCGGGCGCGTCCGGGGCGTTGGGCCTGCTGTCGGTCATCGGCGGCCTGATCGCCTTTCCGATCGCCGCCGGTGGGCTGGTGGTCGGCTCGCTGCTGGCGATCGTCGGCGGGTCGCTCGCCGCAGCGTGGACCCCTCCACCGGACGGCGCGCTCCTCGCCGTCCGCACCGCCCGCATCGGAGTGCGGACCACCGCAATGATCGTCGACGTGACGCTGGCCGCCATCGTCGTCGTCGGTCTCTACGCGACTGTGCTGAACGGACCGGTCAAGGACCACATTGTCATCTGGTATGTGCTGCAGCTGTCGATTGTCGGGCCGGGCATCGCCCGCGGCCTGACCCCGGGCCGGCTGCTGCTGGGAATCCGGGTGTTCGGGGT
>NZ_CAAAFT010000395.1:0-6458 GCF_900634765.1 Candidatus Protofrankia californiensis
GTTTCGGACGACCGGTCCGCCTCCTCCGCTGTTTCGGATTCCACTGTTCCGGACGACCGGTCCGTCGCCGACACGACACTGGAAGTCCGGTGAAAGGCTTCCTCCGGCACCTCGGTGCGTTGCTGACCCTGATGGTTGTGGGCTCGTTCATCCCAATTTCCGGCATGGTCGGTACCGCTTCGGCCGAGGCCGGCAGCGTGAACACGTTTCACTGGGCCGGCGAGAACATCGAACTCCGGCAACTGGCGCTCAACGGCACGGTCAATCCAGCGGACGGCGCACCGGCCGCACTATTACGAATCGGCGATCTCATCAGCGCCAGCGACTTCCGGCTGGAGAAGGAAATCAATCTCGGCGCGCTCGGAATGTGGACGCTGGAGGTGACCGCCAGCACGATGACCGCGGCGAGAACGCCGGAGGGAAGCAGCATCATCGCTCCCTTCACCTGCGTGCGGGACGCCGGTGTGTACGGCTCCGGCGGCGTCACAGGGCTGGTGCTGGACCCCCCGCTCCACTACGCACTCAACGTCGACCCCGCCACCGGATACCAGGACAATATCATCTCGGCGGTGGTCGGCCTGGCCGGGCGAAGCGACGCGCTCCTGACGCTGGGCGGGATATACAGCGAGTCCGGCCAGATCACCATGCCCAGGCTGCACCTGACCGGCGCCTCGGTACTGCTGCGGCCTGGCGGATACTCCCCCGGCATGGACACGCCACCCGCTTACTGCGGCATGTCCGCGGCGCGGTACGCCACGACGCCGGAGGCGGCCGGCGCCACCACAACGCCCACAGCCCCGGGAACGACGCCCGCACCGGAGGTCACCCCCGCTCCAGGGACTCCGAGAGATCCAGGCCTGACCACGGCACCGACCGGATCGGGCCCCGCGCCGACTGCGCCAGCATCCAGCCAGCCGGCGGAGCGGTGTCGGCTGCTGGAGCTGCTCTGCGGGCTCTCCGGACGCTCCTGAAACCCGTTTCAGGGCACCCACCAGGGGCACTCGCCACGGGGGCGCGCGCCGCCCCGCGCGGGTCGGTCACCCAGCAGCCGGGATGCTCACAGGCCGGGACGGGCACGGATCCCCGGGCGCCGCAGCGGGGGAACGGTGGCCGGAGGCTGGCGGCGGGCCGGTAACACGCCGAGCAGCCGCTGGACCGCGGCGGTCACCTCGGTGACCGCCGCATCGAACGCGTCCCCGGCTGCCGGTGGGGGCTGGCGCAGCCCGCTGACCTTCCGGATGAACTGGCGGGCGGCCGCCTCGATCTCCTCGTCGGTCGCCGGTGGCTCGAGACCCCGAAGCTCGGTGATGTTGCGGCACATACCCTCACCGTCCCTCTTCAGGCTCTTCCTCACTGCCGGGCCGCGCTACGAAAGGGATCGTAGATCCGTCTGTCCGGAAATAAACACTGTTTGATCTGGTCAATTTGCGACGCCGACGGTTTGCTTGATCGTTTCGGGCTGGTCGAGCGCGCGGAGCATGTAATGGGCGACGTCGGCGCGTGAGACGGCGATGCCGCGGCGCAGGTTCTGCCCGTAGGCCACCCGGTAGGTACCGGTCAGCGGCTTGTCGGTCAGTCGTGGCGGCCGTACGACGGTCCAGTCCAGCCCACTGTCGTGCAGGACGTCCTCCATCCGCGCGAGATCGGCATAGTGTTCACGCAGCACCACCTTGATCACAGGAGCGGCCAGGTGCCGCGTGAAGAACCCGTCGCCCGGGTCGTGTCTGGGCGGTTGCGGACGGTTGGGCAAAGGTACCGTGCCGATCGGCGCCGCGCTCACAACGACGATGCGTCGTACGCCAGCCGCCCGCATCGCCGCGGTGATGGCCCGCGTGCCCTGCCAGGCGACTCCTGCCTCGGCCTTCGACCGGGCACCAAGACCGGACAGGACCGCGTCGGCCCCATCGACCGCGACCTGCAGTGCCACCGGTTCCGCGGCCGCCAGGTCGGCGGTGACGATGCGTACCTGCGTGGATGGCAGCTTCCGCGGGTTGCGAACAACCGCTGTGACGTCATGGCCCGCGGCGACGGCCTGGTCGAGAATCTGCCGGCCGATACCGCCTGTTGCCGCGAAGATCGTAAGTTTCATCCGTTTCTCCCTGCACCGTAGCGATGACAGAACGTGCTTATCACCTGTCAGCTCCGGTCCGCGCCCGCCACCTGCCCCGTGGGGATGTCGAGGCGGTTCCGCCGACCCCACCGACTGGACGCGCTGGTTGTTCCCGTCCGCCTGCTGGAGATAGCCCTCGTCCACCAGCGTCGAATCATGAAACCGAGGGACCAGAAGATCATGATAACAGCCGTTTTCGTACTCAATTTCTTGATCGAAACAGGACGCACGGCTACCCGACCGGCACCCTGAGGATCATGGGCGTGCATGTGAACGCAGACGCTGCAGCTGCGGGCCGACCGCTGGTCGGCCGCGAGCGCTCCTTCGGTCAGCCTGCGGGGTCAGCCCGCGGGTTCGACCTGGCCGGCCTCGCGGATGCCGGCGGACCATTTCTCCTCGATCCGCCCGTACTTCCACACCAGCAGGGCGGCGGCCCAGGTGATGACGAACAGGCCGACGATGAGGTAGCCGACGACGTTCAGGTCCAGGTTCGAGATCCAGCCCCAGAAGCCGCCGGTGAGGTTCGCCTTCTCGGCGAGGATGCCGAGCAGCTCGATACTGCCGATGATGAACGCGACCGCCACCGACAGCCCGGTGATGGTGATGTTGTAGTAGACCTTGCGGACCGGTTTGGACAACGCCCAGCCGTAGGCGAAGTTCATGAACGAGCCGTCGATGGTGTCCAGCAGGCTCATGCCGGCGGCGAACAGCACCGGCAGCACCAGGATGGCGTACCAGGGCAGGCCGGCGCCGGCGGCGCCGGTGGCGATGAACAGCAGGGCGACCTCGGTGGCGGTGTCGAAGCCCAGCCCGAACAGCACGCCGAGCGGGTACATCTGCCATGGCCGGGTGATAGCCCTGGTGAAGCGGCCGAGGAACCGGTTCATCAGCCCCCGGGAGTTCAACTGCTCCTCCAGCCCGGCCTCGTCATAGGTGCCGCGGCGCATGTCCCGGAACACCTTCACGATGCCGATCAGGATGATCATGTTGATCGCGGCGATGGCGTAGAGGAAGCCGCCGGAGACGGTGGTGCCGATCCAGCCGGTCACGTCGTGCAGGGTCGAGCCGTCGTCGGCAACCTGGCCGGCGAGCGAGCGCACACCGACGCTGAACAGGAACGCCAGGGCGAACACGATCGTGGAGTGACCGAGGGAGAAGAAGAAGCCGACCGACAGCGGCCGCTGACCATCGGTCATCAGCTTGCGGGTGGTGTTGTCGATCGCGGCGATGTGGTCGGCGTCGAACGCGTGGCGCAGGCCGAGGGTGTAGGCGGTCAGGCCCAGGCCGACGCCGAACACCTGGCTGTCGGCGCCGAAACGGTAGTGGTGCGGGGCAATGATCGCGACCAGGGTGAACCAGCCGATCACATGGAGCCCGACGATCACTGCGGCCATGCCGGCGACCGTCGCCCACTCCCCCGGCCCGAGCGCCCGGCGGACCCGCCCGTACAGCCCCATATTGGGCGTGGTGGCGGCGTCAACGGCCACAGCGTCCCCTTTCGATCATTATGTTCCACTCGCGGTCGCAACCCGCCCGCGTCCCCGTCCGGCCGGGCTGGTCGGCTGGGGCTGGTCGGCCGATGTTCGACGATAAGCGGTACACATACGCTTCTGCAAGAACTTTGCAGTAGCTTGCTTTTCGCAGATTCATGCGCTGCGCACCGCGGACGGTGCACGCCGACCCGGCTTGCGGCGTGCCTGCGACACGCGGCCTGCACATGGCTGGCGGCTGGGAGATGGTTGACGGCTGACCAGCAAGATGACAGGAGAGACAAGGAGCGGACGATGCCCAAGACCACACCGTGCCTGTGGTTCGACACGCAAGCGGAAGAGGCCGCCCAGTTCTACACTTCGATCTTCCCCAGTTCCACGATCGTGGACGTCACCCACTACGGCCCGGGCGCACCGCGCCCGGAGAGCATGGTCATGACCGTCACCTTCGTGCTGGACGGGCAGGAGTACGTCGCCCTGAACGGCGGGCCCGAGTTCACCTTCTCCGAGGCGATCTCGTTCCAGGTCAGCTGCGCTTCCCAGGCCGAGGTCGACGAGTACTGGAGCAGACTGACCGACGGCGGGGAGGAAGGACCCTGCGGCTGGCTCAAGGACCGGTACGGGCTGTCGTGGCAGATCGTCCCGACCGCATTGCGCGAACTGCTCACCGACCCCGACCCCGGGCGGTCCCAGCGCGCCATGCAGGCGATGCTGCAGATGAAGAAGATCGATATTGCGGAGCTGTGGCGAGCCGCCGACCAGGCATAGCTCCCCCGGGAAAGATCCCCGAAGAAAAGAAAGGTCATTCCAGGCGGACGCCGCACCGGACGAGGACGCCATACCGAACAAGATCGCGACCGGACGAGACGGCAGCGCTGCCTGCCTGCCTGCTTGTCCGACGGCGATGGGCGATGATGGCATGCCTGTGCGCTGTACGCGTCGAGCCGGTGGAATCGATCCTGCGGAGGAGCGCCGTGACCATTGTCGACCTGGGCCCGGTTCCGGACGGCTCGACGACGCTGTCGGGGTACCTGGCCCGTCCGGACGGGCCAGGCCCCTGGCCGGGCGTGGTGGCGATCCACGAGGTGTGGGGCCTGGACGACGTGATCCGCCGGCACGCCGACCGGCTGGCGCGGGCAGGTTACCTGACCCTGGCACCGGACCTGTTCAGCGACGGCGGCCCGCGCCGGTGTATCGTCAGCACCTTTCGCGCGCTGCGCCGCGGGCAGGGACACCCCCTGCACGACATCGAGGCCGCGCGGACATACCTGGCCCGGCACCCGGACTGCACCGGCAAGGTGGGTGTGATCGGCTTCTGCATGGGCGGCGGATTCGCGCTGCTCGTCGCCAACCGTGGATTCGACGTCGCCGCCGACAACTACGGCATACTGCCCAGGGACCTGCCCGCGGCCGTCACGGGCGCCTGCCCGATCGTCGCGAGCTACGGCGGCCGGGGGCCGGAACGGGCGTCGGCGAGGACCGTACCGAAGCTGGTCGCCGCGCTGGAGGAAGCGGGCGTCCCGCACGACGTCAAGCGCTACCCCGAGGCGGGGCACTCGTTCCTCAACGACATCGCCGTCGGCCCGAAGCTGCTCCAGCCGCTGCTGAAGGTCACGCGGACGGGCCCGGAACCCGCCTCCGCCGCCGACGCCTGGACCCGTATCGAGGCGTTCTTCGGCACATACCTGCGTGACACGACCCGGTAGGCCGTTGACCGTTCGTCGCCGTCTCCGTGGCTGCCGAGGGTATCGGGAGTGTGGAGATCCAGCCGCGTTTCCACCGCCGGGAAACCCGGGGAAACTTCTCCGCCGGGCGCTGGACGGTGACGCGGCCGGCCAGGATGGCAAGAACGGAGACCGGCGCGGCGCGGTTGCCTCCCTCGGCGCGGGTCTGGGGATCGGACGGACCCCCGCGCTCGGCCTGGCCGCCGGCACAGCCGTGCTCGGGTACGCCATGTACAGCCTGCTTCCGCAGGCCAGCGCGCTGTCGGGCGTGGTGTCGTATTCGCCGTGGAACTGGACGATCGGCCAGGATCCGCTGCGCACCGGCCTGCCGATCAAGGGCATGCTGCTGACCCTGGGGTTCGTCGCCGTGTTGGTGACCGCCGGCACCGCAGCCTTCAACCGCCGGGACGTGGGACTCGCATAGCCCGCGGATGCGGGCCAGAGCATCGGTCAAGTAATGCAGATCCTGTCCGCGACCACCCGCACAGGCCATGATCCAAAAGAGTTTGTTGCCGTGTACGCTTTTCGGCCACATTAGCGTACACATCGACAAACTCGCGCCGATCTTCTTGGTGGCCAGCGCTCATCGACGCATACCACCGTTCGCCAGATCGCGCATGGTTATATGACTGGCACTGCCTGGAACCAACACGCCCCATTCCGGATCACCGCAGCCGGCGCCGAACGCAGTGCCTGATCGCTGAAGACACCCGCGAAAGCCACGACATTCGGGAAGTTCGAGCTGTGCCTGGCTCACCCACGTGACCTGGACGCTCTGCGACGCAGATGTCAAAGCCACCGTCGAACGCTGCGCACAAGGTGTGTGCACTGTTGAGCGTCGCTGAGGATGCCGACGGACCCGGGTCGGCGCGTCATGGTCTGTGCCGGGTGGCCGAGGCGGACAAGTTCGCCGTGGATGCGACGGTAGCCCCAGCTGGGATTCCCGGCAGGAGGGCAGTGAGTGCTGTCCGGTCACTCGCTCCTGGTGCGGCCGGTAATGGCGAGGTTGGTAACGCGCTGGTGGGAGCGCGGGCGCGGAGGTTGTTACTCGAAGGCGGCGGCGGCTTTGCGCAAGGTGCGGACCAGCGTTTCGGGGTCGTCGGGGGCGGGCGGTCCCGGAATGTAGGTCACGGA
>NZ_CAAAFT010000395.1:6813-7779 GCF_900634765.1 Candidatus Protofrankia californiensis
TTGCAGGCGGCCGGTGTAGCGGAAGCTCCGGTGGCGTTCGTAGACGGGCCAGGAGACCGGGGACTTGCGGTCCACACCGACGCTGATTCCCTGCAGGGGAGCCATGCCGATCAGCTGGTGCACGTCGGCCAGCCGGCCGGTTTCGGTGTCGTCGACGAGGATTCGCCACTCCCAGCGCAGGCCCGGGAGGGCCTGAGCGCGGACGCGGACGGTGTGCCGCCCGGCGGGCAGCGGCCCGGCGTCGGCCTCGTACAGCACGCCGTACTCGTTGTATGCGAAGCGGAGCCGTCCATCCTCCACATACACGCTGTAACCGCCGCCCTGGTCGCCGTGCGACACCAGGACCCCTTCGTCGCCGGCGGCGTGCTCGTCCAGTTCGATGGCGATGTCGAAGGAGCGGAAGGTGATGAGCTTGGCGGAGCGGTAACGCTCCAGCTCGGGCGTGCCGGCCAGCAGGGTCACCGGTCGCCGCAGCCGTTCCTCCGCGGGATTGCGGATGACCAGCGCGCCGCTGCCGTCCGCAAGCGGGAAGACGCCGTTGCGCCACGCCGCGTCCTCCCATGCCGCGGCCAGTTCCTTGACCACGTCGGGGTGTACGGCGGACAGGTCGACGATCTCCGTCGGGTCCTGCGTCACCTCGTAGAGCGCCCATTCGCCGTCGTCGTACGGGGTACCGGGCCGGTGCAGCGTCACCAGCTTCCAACCGTCCCGGTAGTAGCTACGGTTGCCGATCATCTCGCAGTACTGCTCGTAGTGGGTACTTGGTTCGTCCGGGTCCGCGAGGACGGCGGCGAAGCTGAATCCGTCCAGCTCCTGGACCGCTTGCCCCCGGCGCTGTTCCGGCCGCGCCACCCCGGCCAGGTCGAGCAGCGTCGGGGTGATGTCGGTGACGTACTGGTACTGCGTGCGGACGCCGGTGTCCCCGGCGGGTGTGCGCAGGCCGGCCGGCCAGGACAGGACGAACGG
>NZ_CAAAFT010000395.1:8066-8548 GCF_900634765.1 Candidatus Protofrankia californiensis
ACGCGGGTAGTGCACCAGGCTGCGCGGGCCGCCGATCAGTTCGGGGTCGCGCTCGACGTCGGGGTTCCAGTCGGCGGGCAGTTTCGGATGTTGGACGAAACGCTTGAAGTAGCTGCGGGTGCCCTCCGCGCCGCCTTCGCCCGTGCCTCCGTTGTCGGAGGTGAAGACGACGATCGTGTTGTCCAGGTCGCCGAGCGCGGCGAGGGTGTCCAGCAGCCGCCCGAGGTTGCGGTCGATGTTGTCGACCATGGCGGCGTAGACCTCCATGTACCGGGCGTACAGCCGCTGCTGCTCCGGGGAGAGCTCCGCCCAGGCGCCCACCTCGTGTCCGGCCTCGAAGTTGCGCCGCGGCAGCCGGGTGTCGGCGGGGAAGAGGCCGGCTGCGAGCTGCCGGTCGAAACGGGTCTCCCGCAGCGCGTCCCAGCCGCCGTCATAGCGGCCCCGGTAGCGCAGGACGTCCTCGGGCTTGGCCTGCAACGGAC
>NZ_CAAAFT010000395.1:8573-10848 GCF_900634765.1 Candidatus Protofrankia californiensis
GCGCGGGTAGTGCACCAGGCTGCGCGGGCCGCCGATCAGTTCGGGGTCGCGCTCGACGTCGGGGTCCCAGTCGGCGGGCAGTTTCGGATGTTGGACGAAGCGCTTGAAGTAGCTGCGGGTGCCCTCCGCGCCGCCCTCGCCCGTGCCTCCGTTGTCGGAGGTGAAGACGACGATCGTGTTGTCCAGGTCCCCGAGCGCGGCGAGGGTGTCCAGCAGCCGCCCGAGATTCTGGTCGATGTTGTCGACCATGGCGGCGTAGACCTCCATGTACCGGGCGTACAGCCGCTGCTGCTCCGGGGAGAGCTCCCCCCAGGCGCCCACCTCGTGTCCGGCCTCGAAGTTGCGCCGCGGCAGCCGGGTGTCGGCGGGGAAGAGGCCGGCCGCGAGCTGCCGGTCGAAGCGGGCCTCCCGCAGCGCGTCCCAGCCGCCGTCATAGCGGCCCCGGTAGCGCAGGACGTCCTCGGGCTTGGCCTGCAACGGACCGTGTACGGCATTGTGCGCGACGTAGAGGAAGAACGGCTTGTCGGCGTCGTGCGCCCGCAGCGACGTCACCATCGAGATCGCCTGGTCGGTGATGTCGTCGGTGTAGTAGTAGCCGTCGGGCAGGTCGTCGATGTCCAGCGGGCTGTTGTCCCGTACCAGCTGATGCGGATGGAACAGGCTGGTGAGCCCTTCCAGGACGCCGTAGTACTGGTCGAAGCCCTTCTGCAGCGGCCAGTTGCGCCGGTCGTCGGCCGCGTTGGACGCCGAGTCGCGCGCCAGGTGCCACTTGCCGACCGCATAGGTGGCGTATCCGGTGTCGTGCAGCAGTTCCGCCAGGGTGGGGATGTCTTCGGCGATCTCCATCCCGTAGCCGGGGAATCCGGGGTCGGCGTTCGCCACCATCGCGTAGCCGACGCGGTGCGGGTTGAGCCCGGTCAGCAGAGCTGCTCGGGCCGGTGAACACAGCGGCATGGTGTGGTAGTTGGTCAGCCGCAGGCCCTGCTCGGCGAGCCGGTCCAGGGTCGGCGTGGCGATCTCGGCGCCGAACGGGCCGATGTCGCTGTAACCCATGTCGTCGACCAGCACCACGACGATGTTGGGTGCGCGGCCCTCCGGACGGACGCGGGACGGCCACGCCGGTTCCGACTCGCCGAAGGTGCGCCCGATCCGACCGCCGAAGCCCGTGTACGGGTCGCGACGCGCGCCGGTGGGAGCGGGATGCGGGACGGGCCGGGGCCCGGGCTCGCGGGACGTCGACATGTAGCTGTTCCCTGCCTCGTCGCTGGTCGGATCGTGCGTCATCTTCGGTCTTCGGCCGTCGGTCATCTACTGCCGGCCATCGGCTGCTGTGGATGATCAGACGTCGGTCATCTACTGTCGACTATCCGCTTTCGGTAATCGTCTTTTTGCTTTTGGTAGCCACCAGTGTCCGTTGTCGGAGTCCCCACCTGTCTCACCGGCCGGATGCCTCCGGTGTCGTGCCGAAGCGTGCGGTGAAGACGTGGTTGCGATCCATGAGGCTGCCGGGTCGGCGGCCGTGGCCCCAGCCGAGCCAGCGCCGGTACTCCCCGAACCGGTTGTGGGCTTCGAGGAACGCCTCGTCCCGCAGCGACGACCCGGCCGGCGCCGGACCCGCCAGCGGCGCCACGAACAGCGCGTCGGCGGGGCAGTGGGCCTCGCACATGAAGCAGGTCTGGCATTCGGGCTGCCGGGCTATCACCGGATGGCCGCCGTCGACCGCGTCGAAGACGTTGGTGGGACACACCTCGACGCAGATGTTGCAGTCGATGCACCGGCTGCCGCTGACCACCTCGATCACGGGACCGCCACCTCCTCGGCGTGACGAAGGTCAGGAATGGCGGTGGTCTCGGCGGCCGTCCACACCTGGTCGAGACCACCGACGCGGATCCGGTGGGCCATGGCCGGGTCGGCCTCCGGCCGGTCCTGGCGGACCTGCAGCCCGCGGCTCTCCGGCCGCGACAGCGCGCTGCGGTACATCCACCGCGCGTGCGCGAGCATCGCCGCGGCCTCCCGGGTGGGGGTGACGGTGTGGGCGTCGCCGCTTGGCGCGAGCCCGTCGACGACGGCCGGCCACAGCGAGTCGAGGACGGCCAGTGACTCGCGCAGGTCCGTCTCGGTCCTGAACCTGTTGTGCCGCAGCGGCAGCACCCGATCCTGGACGGTGGCCACCACCTCCTCGTACCGCAGGTCGCCACGGCCTTCCCGGGCGCGCAGCCCCGCGCCGCCGGCGGGTGTGAGGGGCGCTGACGGCCAGCCGGCCGGGCGCCCGGGA
>NZ_CAAAFT010000395.1:10873-12961 GCF_900634765.1 Candidatus Protofrankia californiensis
CCGCCGGCGGGTGTGAGGGGCGCTGACGGCCAGCCGGCCGGGCGCCCGGCGGCGAACCTGGCTGCCGCCGCGCCGGCCCAGCTACCGGAGGAGATCGCCCAGGAGCCGTTGTGGCTGCCACCTCCGCTGATCGCGCCGGTGACGGGCTCACGGGACGCGGCGTCGCCGGCTGCGAACAGCCCGGGGACGGTGGTCGCGCATCCGTCGTCGACCAGGCGTAGCCCGCCCGTCCCGCGGACGGTGCCCTCCATGACGAAACGGATCGGGAAACGCTGGGTGAACGGGTCGATGCCCATCTTGTCGAACGGCAGGAAGAAGTTCGGCTGCGACCACCGCATCGCCTCCTGAAGGTGCGGCTCGGCCCGCTCGAGCCGGGCGTACACCTGCGTGTGCAGCGCCGCCCGCTGCACGTCGAGCAGACCGCCGGGGAACGCGGTGGTGGCCAGTTCGGTGCCGTCGGCGTCGGTGAACACGGCGAACTGGTACATCAGGCCCTTGGTCTGCGCGCCGAAGGCGGGCGCGATGCCGTACTGGCAGGAGAACTCCATCCCGGACAGTTCGGCGCCGAGCTCCACGGCCATCAGCGCGCCGTCGCCGGTGTCCACGTTGAGCCCCAGCGCGCCGGAACGGAAGGCGCAGCCTCCGGTCGCCAGAACCACGGCACCGGCACGCACCTGCCAGCGTTCGCCGGCCTGCTGGCGCCGGACGCCGGCGGCGCCGGTGACGACACCGTCGGGGTCGACCAGGAGCTCGAGGGCCGGCGACTGATCGAGGATGACGACGCCGGCGCGCCGGACCTGGCGGCGCATCAACCGCATGTACTCCGGGCCCTGCAGACTGCCGCGCTGCCGGGTGCCGTCGTCGGCCACCGGGAACGGGTAGCCCCAGCCGGCCAGCTGCTCGACCGCCTCCCACGTCCGGTCGAGGACGCGTGCCATCCAGTGCCGGTCGGTGAGGTGGCCGCCGGCGATCTCGCGGGCGGCGATTGCCTCCGTCCGGGAGCTCCCGCCCGGTGGCAGGTACCACAGGTTGTTACCGGCGGCCGCCGTCGAGCCGCTGGTGCCGCAGTAGCCCTTGTCGGCGAGCGTCACCCGCCGGCCGCGGCCCGCTGCCGCCAGCGCCGCCCAGGTTCCGGCCGGGCCTCCCCCGAGCACGAGGACGTCGGTCTCGGCGGGGACGGCGACCGGCCGCGGACGGCGTCTCGACACGACGCTCACCGCAGGACGCCGACCCGGCCGGCGCGCGTCAGGAACGCGTTGCGGTGTCGGTGTGGCTGGTGGGGCTGGTCGCTCATCGGATTCCTATTCTTGGCGGCATTCTCGGCGGCCGGCCGGAGCATGGTCAGGACGGACGGACACAGATGTGCGCCCGGCCGCGGACGTGGGTGACGACAGGAATCTTCGACAGTCCTCGATATCTCGGCCGGGCCGGAAACAAGCACGAAAACCAGCGGATGAACAGGTGGTGGTGGTGTCAGGTCGCCGAGGGCGCGGCGGGGTCGCTGTGAAAAGCCCCGTCGTTTCATCGACCACCCACAGGTAGATACCACTGCGGATACCACCACGGTATGAACAACGGATCGCCGTTGCTCCCGTCGGTGGCAGGAAGGACCATGCGCCGGATAACTATGGACGTGCTCACGACCGGTGCTACGAAAATGTCAGGACGGGTCAGCCCGACACAGGTCGCTGGCAACACGGACATAGTCCACCGCCCGCCGGACCGACAGCCTTCTCCCCGACACGTTGGCGACTATGTCGGTGGGAATGGCCGGTTGTCAACCCGCCTGCCTAGCCTCCGGCTAGCCTCCGGCAGCGCGATCATGGTCTTCTCGCGCTGCCGGAGTCCCGGGTTCCCTGGTCACCGGGTCCCCGGACGGCCGGTACCGGCTCCTGCGGCACTTGTCTGCCGCGGCGCCGCCGATCCCGGGCGCAGCGACCCCTGCCCCAGGCAGCGGATGCCGGTCGACCACCATGGCTCTCACCCGGGACGCGCCACCGGGCTGGCGGAAGACCCGATCATCGGACTCGATCCGTGGTTCTGTAACTCGTCCCACCGGTTTGTAACTCGTCCCACCGGTGTTGCGGG
>NZ_CAAAFT010000395.1:12986-19958 GCF_900634765.1 Candidatus Protofrankia californiensis
CTCGTCCCACCGGTTTGTAACTCGTCCCACCGGTGTTGTAACTTGTCCCACCGGTGTTGCGGGTTGTCCCACCGGGCTGTGGCTCATCGTGCCCGCATTGTCTGTCGATGCGGACGTCGTCCAATTATTTTCACCGGACCGCTAAATATTGACCCGCTCCGCGGCAAACATGACCATGGGCGTCATGAGCCGACGGGAAACCGTCGGAGCCGGTCACCGGACAGTTCTTCCCGGCCAACCGATCAGAAAGCCGAAGGCGACGCGACCATGCTTCTTTCGTGCCGCCAAAGGCCCACGCCCCGGACCACTAAGGAGCGACATGGCCGTCGTCAGTACGGATCTCGACATCCGCAAGGTGACCGGGCGGATCGGCGCCGAGGTGGTCGGCGTGGACCTTCGCGACGAGCTCGACGACGACACCGTCGCGTCGATCCGGGCCGCGCTCGTCGAACACAAGGCGCTGTTCTTTCGCGGGCAGGAACTCGACGACCAGAGGCAGCAGCGCTTCGCCGCCCGCTTCGGCGAGCTCACCACGGCGCACCCCACCGTCCCGTCCCTGACCGGCAGCCCGAACGTGCTGCGGGTGGACTCGACCGAGGGCAGGGCCAACAACTGGCACACCGACGTCACGTTCGTCGTCAGTCCGCCGGCCGCGAGCACCCTGCGCAGCATCGTGATCCCCCCATTCGGCGGGGACACCCTCATCGCCAACGCCGCGACCGCCTACCAGGACCTCCCGGGCGACCTGCGTGAACTGGCCGACCGGATCTGGGCGGAGCACACCAACGACTACGACTACGCGATACCGCCGGCCGAGACAACGCAGACGAAGGCGTACCGCGAGATCTTCGTCTCCCGGAAGTACCGGACCGCCCACCCGGTGGTCCGCGTCCACCCCGAGACGGGCGAACGGGGCCTGTTCATCGGCGGGTTCGCACAGCGCATCGTCGGCCTGTCCGTGACCGAGTCGCGCGACATCCTCCGCCTGTTGCAGACCTATATCACCCGGCCGGAGAACACCGTCCGGTGGCGGTGGGCCCCCGGCGACCTCGCCTTCTTCGACAATCGCATCACCCAGCACTACGGCGTTGACGACTACGGCGACCTCCCACGGCTGCTGCACCGGGTCACCGTCGCCGGCGGCGTACCGGTCGGGGTGGACGGCCGGCGCAGCCACGCCATCGAGGGCGACGACGCCTCCCACTACACCCCGATCGCCGTATAGCCCCGGCCGCATAAGCGCGGCGCCGCCGTGGCCGGCAGCGTGGCCGCGGCGGCGCCGACCACGGATGCTGCGCAGAGTATGGACACAGCCAGCGACATCCGCGTCCGCCGGCCCGCGCCGGCCCGGCACCCGGAGGACTGATGGCCCAGCCCGGTGGCCGGACGGGCGGATGGCCCGGCCCGGTGGCCGGACTGGTGGATGGCCGGGAGACGATCCGCTGAACCGGCCGGACGGGATCAGTAGTAGATCGGCCCGCGGCTCCCGCCGCCGCAGGCGATCGTCTCGCCCGTGATCGACACGCTCAGCGGGGATGCGAGGAACGTCACCAGCGTGGCCACCTCCTCGGCGGTGATCACCCGACCGATCGTCAGCGTCGCGGTGATGGCGTCCAGCCGGCCGGGCTCGTTGCCGACCAGGTCGGCGAACCGTTCGGTGACGGTGGGGCCGGGGTGAACGGCGACGACGTTGATCCCGTGCGGACCGAGTTCGTCCGCGAGGTTCTTGGTGAGCGCGGTGACGCCGGCGTTGCGGATGGACGCGGCCACCCGCCCGGTCGAACGGGCCGCGAGACCGCCGATGTTGATGATGCGGCCCCAGCCGGCCCGGACGAGATGCGGTGCGACCGCCTGGGCGGTGCGCAGGTAACCGATGACCTTCACGTCGATGTCGTCGGCGAGATCGGCGGTGTCCAGCTCGGGGAATCCACCGGGACCGCCGGCGCCGCCCGGCTGGGCGGCGTTGTTGACCAGGATGTCGACCCCACCGAACTCCGCGACCGTCCGCTCGGCCAGCCGCGCCACGGCGGCCCCGTCGCGGGTGTCGGCGACGACCGGCAGCACGGTGCCGCCGGTCTCGGCCTCGAGCTGCTTGGCGGCCACCTCCAGGGCGTCGGCGTCACGCGCGGCAATCGCGACCTTGACCCCCTCGGCGGCCAGCGACCTGGCGATGGCCCGGCCGATGCCGCGACTACCGCCGGTCACGATCGCACGCCGCCCGTACAGCTGTAGATCCACGTCTCGCTCCGTCAGGTCTCGATGAGTCGTCGGTTCTCGATGAATCCCGGTTCTCGATGGATGCGGGTGCCGGGACGTCCGCGACACCACCCGAACCGGCGATCTTCCGGGGGTCGCGGTCGTGCTCACGCGGCCGACCGGCACCCGACAGCCGGCGTCACGTACGCAGCGGACGGACATCTCCTGATGATCGGCGCCCGGCAGAGCCGGGATGCAACAGTGCCGTCAGGCAGGCGGACGTCGTCAGCCAGGTGAACAGAGCGCGTTTGCCACCCCGCTGGCGTGGCCATAGCCGTGGGCGCGGAAAGCCGGACAGCGGCAGAGCAGGTGACAGGTGTGCCGGCTCATGCAGGCGACAGTAGGTACACCCACAAGTATTGTCAACCGATCCGGTAGAAAAAGGAAACGGCAGGCCGAACCGGGCGTGGGAGGATGCGCCGAGGCGTATCACAACCTGGGCACGGCCAGGCGTGCTGACCTGTTGGGTCGAGCCGGAACGGGGAGAGAACCAAGGAGGGAGCGGGGGCGGCCACCGCCGGCGTCCTCGCCGAGCTGGCGCAGCTGGTGGCCGACGGCCGCCTGGAGGTCCCGATCGCCAGGACCTATCCCCTGGCCGAGGTCCAGGACGCCTTCCACGAACTCGAACGCGGCCACGTCCGAGGCAAGATCGTGCTCGTGCCCTGACAACCGTTCACGTGGCCTCTGCGCGCGTGGCTTCCGAGTGTCTCCGTGAGCTTCGGCAACGTCGTGGGCAACGTCGTGGCGGAGGGCCGGTCGCCAGTCGGGCAGCATGACTATGCGGTCTACTGGACGGCATACTTATCGGTATGACGATGACAACGATCAAGGTGGATGTGACGGTTCGGGACCGGCTCGCCTCCCTTGCCCACGATCGCGGGACCACGATGGGACGGATGCTCGCCGAGATAGCCGAACGACTCGAACGCGAGTCCTTCTTCGCGCAAGCCCGCGCCCAGCTCGAGGAGCTCCGCGCCGGCGACCCGCAGGGGTGGGAGCGCGACCGCGCCGAGTCGAGGGCCTGGCAGCGTGGTACCGACCGGGACGCGCTCGCGTTCGATGACGCGCCCGGCTGGTGGGAATGACGAGGGTTCGCACCGGCGAGATCTGGCTCGCGCTCCTCGATCCCGTGGTCGGCCACGAACAGGGCGGCCGGCGTCCCGTCGTGGTTGTCTCCGCCGACGGCCTGCACAGCCTGCCCATCGGCATGGCGATCGTCGTCCCCCTCACCGGGCAGGACCGTGGCCTGGTCACCCAGCCCCCCATCGCCGGACCCGCAACCGGGCTGAACAAGCCGAGTTTCGCCCGTCCCGAAGACACCAGGGCGATCGACAGCGGCAGGCTCGAGCGCCGCCTGGGAACCGTGGACGACACCACGCTCGCCGCGATCCGCAAGGTGCTGCGCTACTTCCTCGGCCTCTGATTCCTGATGTGATTCCTGGTACGCCGCTGCTTCCTAGTGCGCCGCGGCCGGGAGGAAGGGGCGGTTGCCCGTGTCGCGGACGCCGTGGTTGTCGACGAGACCCAAGCGGGCGAGCTGCGGCAGGACGCCCTCGCCGAACCAGTACAGCTCCTCCAGATGCGGGTAGCCGGAGAACACGAACTCGTCGATGCCGAGCGCGGCGTACTCGGCGATCCGGTCGGCGACCTCGGTGTGGCTGCCCACCAGGGCGGTGCCGGCCCCGCCGCGGACAAGACCGACGCCGGCCCACAGGTTCGGGGCGATCTCGAGCGCCCGTGGGTTGCGCCAGCTCCCGTCGGCGCGGCCGCGTTCGTGCAGGGCCCGCATCCGCGCCTGTCCGGTGGACTCGCTGCGGGCCAGTCCGGCCTGCGCGGCGGCCACGACGTCCTCGCCGAGCGTGTCGAGGAGCCGGCCGGCCTGTTGCCAGGCGTCGTCAGCACTGTCGCGGGTGATGACGTGCAGCCGGATCCCGAACCGGAGGCTGCGTCCGCGCTCGGTGGCGAGGCCACGGATCCAGGCGATCTTGCCTGCTACCGCGTCCAGCGGCTCGCCCCAGGTCAGGTAGACGTCGGCGTGCGTGGCCGCGACCGGCCCGGCCGCGGCCGACGACCCGCCGAAGTACAGCGGCGGGACGGGGTCTGGCAGCGTCGGCAGGTGCGCGGATTCGACGTGGAGGTGGGTGCCACGGTGGGTGACCACCTCCCCCGCCCACAGCCGGCGCACGATCGAGAGGAACTCGTCGCAGCGGGCGTAGCGGGCGGCCTTGTCAAGGTGGTCGCCGTAGGCGCGCTGTTCGTCCGCCTCTCCCCCGGTGACCACGTTGAGCAGCAACCTGCCGGGGGCGTGGGTGCTGAACGTCGCGGCCATCTGCGCGGCAAGGGCCGGGCTGATCAGACCGGGACGGAACGCGATGAGAAAGGCGAGCTGTTCCGATTCGCGGGCCAGCATCGCGGTTGTCAGCCAGGCGTCCTCGCACCATGCCCCGGTCGGGGTCAGGGCGCCGGTGAAGCCGAACTCCTCGGCGGCGCGCGCGATCGAGGAGAGGTAGCCGATCGAGGCGCGGCGATCGCCCGACGCGGTGCCGGCGGGCAGACCATGACCCCCGCCGACGATGAACCGCGAGTCACCGTAGGTGGGCAGGAACCAGTGCAGCCGCAGGGCCATTCGGGAAACGCCTCCAGGATCGCCGGGTGTCGTGCCGTCCGAGCTGTCCGAGCTGTCAGAACCGTTCGTGCCATCAGAACTGTCCGTACTGTCTAGATCTGTCCGTGCCGTGGTGGGGGCGTGCCGGACAGCAGCCAGCGTCCGATGTGCTGGATCTTCCACCGGACGGGGTCGTGCAGGGTGTGGGTGCGCCCGTCACGCCAGTGGCGCGAAAGGTTCAGCGAGCCCGCGGCCGACCGCGTGCCGCCGAGCTCGAACAACTCCCCCGCCGCCCGTACCGCCGCCCGGGCGGCGGCAACCTTGGCGACGGCCGTCGCCACCGACGCCCGCGCCGTGCTCGCCTCGGTCAGGTCGTGTTCGGCCACGTCGATGCTCGCCGCGGCCTCTCTCAGCAGGGCCTCGGCCGCACGGACCACGATCTCCAGTTCGCCGGCCTGCTGCACGAGCAGCGGGTCGTCGGCGGCCCGGTCCGCGCCGCTTTCGAACCACGGCCGGGCCCTGGCCACCTGGCCGACGGCGGCGTCCAGCGCGCCGCGGGCGATGCCGGTGTCCAGCGCGGCGTGCAGCACCTGGGCACGGGCGCCGTAGGTGGTGGGGCCATCGAAGATCGACGAGAAATCGATCACCTGGTTCGTCGTGACCAGGACGTCATCCAGCCGGACGGTGCCGCTGGCGGTGGTGCGCTGGCCCATGCCGTCCCAGTCGTCCTCGACGCTCACTCCGGATGAGTCCCGACGGATGTAGGCCAGCGCCTTGGGGACAGCCCCGCCGGCACGCGGCGGCTCGTCGGGCAGCACGGCGCGGACGACCAGCCAGTGCGCGAACAGCGCACCGGTGCAGTAGTACTTCTCGCCGCGCAGGACGTAACCGCCCTCCGGGCAGCGGCGCAGTGTGGTGGCGTCGTCCGCGATGGTCCTGCCGCCACGCTCGGACTGTGCGTTGGCGAAGCGCCGGCCGGCCAGCGCCTGGCCGAAGTAGAAGGTCTGCTGGTCCTCGCTGCCCTGCCTGCGCAGGGCGTCGAGGAAGACGAAGTGGGTGTGCGGGATCTGGGCCAGGCTCGCGTCGGCGACCGCGAGGATGCGGAACACCTCGGCCAGCGTCGCCGCCGAGACGTCGGCGCCGCCGAACCTCGCCGGGACGGTGATGCCGAGCAGCCCCGACGCCGACAGCTCGTCGACTTCGGCTTCGGGCAGCCGCCGGTCCCGGTCACGGGCGTCGGCGTGCACCGCGAAGCCGGCCGCGACCTTCCGCGCGATCTCCAGCGCCTCGGCGTCCGAGCGCACGACACTGGACGGGCGGGCCCCGGCGTCGGATGGTCGATCGGTCACCACAGCCCTCCAGACGGTCGACTTCCAGACGGTGGACGCAGCAGGTGGCGGACGCCGGCACACCCGGCGTCCGCCACCCTTGGTCATGGGGACTTCGGCCTCTCCGGCGGCGCAAAAAACATGATCGCGCCGCCGGAGGCCCTCTCGTCAGCGGTACGGCAAGCTCAGCGGCACAGCAAGCCTGGTCAGCGGTACAGCGAGAACTCGGGGGCGCGGCGGTTGAGGGTCCAGTCTCCGACCTCGCGCGCCTTGTAGGCCACCGGATCGTGGACGGTGTGGGTACGCAGGTTGCGCCAGTGCCGGTCGAATCCGTAGGCGCTGGTGGTCGCCCGGGCGCCCTGGATCTCGAACAACCGGCTCGCCACCGCCAGCGACACCTTGGTGGTGAGGTACTTCGCCTCGTAGATGGCGATCGCAGCCTCGGCCCGCTGCTCCGCGGTCAGCGACGGACCGATGTCAAGCGCCGCCTGCAGCGACTGCCCAGCGCGGTCGGCCAGCAGCGCGGCGGCCCTGATCTCGCTCTGCAGTTCACCGACGGCCTGCAGGATGTAGGCGTCGTCGGCCGCCTGCTCGACACCGGAGGTCTCCCACGGCGCGGCGTGCAGGCGCGTCCAGTCCAGAGCCTCCTCGAACGCGCCCTCCGCGGTTCCGATGTAGAAGTTGACGAAGGCGAGCTGCCAGTGCGGGGTCACCAGCGTCTGGTACGGCGACGGCGTGCGGCCGGTGAGCGGGTCGTCGCCGAGGATTTCCGACCGCTCGACG
>NZ_CAAAFT010000395.1:20566-23864 GCF_900634765.1 Candidatus Protofrankia californiensis
CGACAGCTGGTCGCCGAGGCTGGCACCGGAGGCGAACGAGCGGCGACCGTTGAGCCGGAATCCGTCACCGTCACGGGTGAGGACGAGGTCGGAGCCACCTCGCGGGTTCTGCACACCGCCCCAGAACAGCTTGCCCTCCGCGTTGCGGCGGGACTGCTCGGCCGCCTGCTCCGGTGTGCCGAACAGGGGCGCGATCCGGGTCTGCGCGTAGTGGTAGCCGATCAGGTGGGCGATGGAGGTGTCGCCGCGGGCGATGCGACGGGTGATCGCGGCCGCCTGCGCGTAGTTGAGGCCGGAACCGCCGTAGGCGACGGGCTCCTGGACCTGCAACAGGTCGTGGCTGCGCAGCAGCTCGACCTCCGCGCGGGGTGTCTTGTTGGCGTGGTCGCGCTCGGCGGCGGTCGCGCGCAGCTCGGCGGCGACCAGGTGGGCGCGCTCCAGCGCCGCCGCGAACTGCGCGGCGTTGTCGTCGGGGTCTGCCGTGATGGCCGTGGCAGCGGGGCTGTCCAGCCGGTTGTCGGCGTCGAGGGACACGTTGAGCTCCTTGTCACGTAAGACGTGGGACGTGAGGGGTGTGGTGCGGATCGGGATGCCGGCCCGAGCCTGGATATCGGCTTGAGCCGGGACATCAGCCCGGGTCGGGACGTCAGCCCGGGTCGGAACATCAGCCCGGGGCGGGCCGGGTTGCGGAAGAAGGTCACCGACATGTCACCGACACAGCGCACTGCACGTCCGGACGAAGTCGACGTATCGCCGCCTGACCAGGCGCATGCTTTAGGAGGCTTCCCGGACCAGCTCGCCGCGGTCGGCGGCGTCGGCTTCGAGTTCGCGCACGAGCGGCAGCACCCGTCGTCCGAAGTACTCCACGTCTTCGAGGTAGTGCAGGAATCCGAGCAGCAGCAGGTCCACACCGCGCTTGCTGTAGGCCACGATGCGTTCGGCGATCCGCTCCGGCGTGCCGATGAGGCCGGTACGGAAACCGTCGTTGTACTGGACCAGGTCGTCGAACTCCGAGTCCTGCCACATGCCCTTGCGGTCGGCAGTCGACTGACCGGCCTGCTTGACCGCCGATCCGAAGCCCTCGACCGCCTGCCGGTCGGCCTTGGCGATGATCTCCCGCAGCACCTCGCGGGCCTCAGCGTCGGTGTCGCGGGCGATCAGGAAACCGTTCAGCCCGAAGCGCACCCGCCGTCCGTGCAGCGCCGCCTCGGCGTTGACGTCGGCGATCTGCTCGCTGACGCCGTCGAGATCCTTGCCGTTGCTGAAGTACCAGTCCGACACCCGGCCCGCCATCGCCCGGGCGCTCGTCGAGTTACCACCCTGAAAGATCTCCGGATGCGGGCGTCCGGGCCCTTCGATGGGCTTGGGCCGCAGGTCGAAGTCGTGCAGCCGGTAGAAGTCGCCGTTGAACTCGGCGTGGTCACTGGTCCAGATCTCGCGCAGCACGCGGATGAACTCCTCGCTGCGCCGGTACCGCTCGTCGTGTTCCAGCCAGGGCTCGCCCAGTTTGGTGAACTCGTCCTTGAACCAGCCGCTGACGACGTTGACCGCCGCGCGGCCGCCGGAGAGCTGGTCGGCCGTGGCGATGAACTTGGCCAGCACGCCCGGATGCCACAACCCCGGATGGATGGCCGCTATCACCTTCAGCCGCTGGGTGGCCAGCAGCAATGCCAGGCTGAATCCCGTCGACTCGTGCTGGTAGGCCGCACCGTAGGAGGCGATATAGCGGACCTGGCTCAGGGCATAGTCGAACCCGTTGTTCTCCGCCAGCACGGCCAGCTTCCGGTTGTACTCATACCCCCAGTCGGTGCGTTGCTCGATCTTGCTCACCACCAGGCCACCACTGACGTTCGGCACCCAGTAGGCGAACTTCACGGGTTCGCGACCCGCTTCGACGGCATCGGACATGCAATTCTCCCTGCAATGTGAACGGCTGTGCGATCCCAGCCGGCGGCGATACTACGACGCCGCGTACGAGTCGATTTCTTTCGACGGCTGCTTTCAAAAGAAGACGCCCGAACCGCGTCGAATGATCGGCCGGGCGACCGGTCGGCGTGCGTGGTCGCTCTAACCGGTGACGCAGCACCCACATCGCTCGGGACGGCGACAGAACCGCCGATTCGGGACGGCGGCTGCGCGGCTGCACACGTCGACGGACAGCCGGCTGCGCCTGGCAATCCCTATAATGTCCATCGACATGGTGTCGAGTGTGCCTTCACGGGTGGTGCCGGTCAACCAGGCGTCGACGAGGGTGCGATAGGGCAACCCTGTCACGGCGTCGACGGCGGGAAGGGCCAGGTGCGGATCGAACAGTTGGAGTGCCTCGCCGCGGTCACGCGCCTGGGGTCGATGCGGGCCGCCAGCGAGGCGCTGCACATGTCGCAGCCGGCACTGAGCGAGACCATCCGCAACCTCGAGCGGGAACTCGGGCTGACGCTCCTCGACCGCCGCCGCACCGGCGCCACGATCAGCGCGACCGGCGGCGAACTGCTGCCGTACATCATCGACGTCCTGGAGTCGGTCGACCGGCTCCGCGCCGCCGCCGGCGACCAGCAGCGCTCCAGCCGCATGATCCGGATCGGCACCGTCAACGCCGCCACCGTGCCACTGGTCACCCCCGCCATGCGTGACTTCCACGCCGCCCACCCCACGACGCAGGTAGAGATCGTCAACACCCAGCAGGCCGACATCCATCGCCTGCTGCTCGACGGTGGCCTCGACCTCGGCCTGGTCAACCTGATGGACGGCGACGACGTCGCCCCCGACCTGGAGACCGTTGAGCTGTTCCGCGGCCGGGCCGTGCTGTGCTGCCGCACCGACAGCACGCTCGCCCAGCTGCCGACCGTCAGTCCCCAGCAGCTCCTGACCGAGCCGTTTATCGCCATGCGCTCCGGCTATGTCATGCACCGATACGTCCACCGGTTGTTCCGTGACAAGCCGCCGGCATTCTCCTATTCCACCGACGGCGCGGAAATGGGAAAGCTCATGGTCGCCCAGGGCCTCGGGGTGACCGTCCTGCCCGACTACAGCGTCGCGGGCGATCCGCTCGAACGCAGCGGCATCATCACCTACCGCCCGCTGGAAACCGACGACGCAACGGTCATCCTGGTCATTCAGCGACGCCGCACCCGCCACCTTCCCACCGCCGTACGCCAGCTACAGACCATCCTCCTCAAACACGCCGCGGACTACCGTTCGACTCATCAGATCCCCTGATCCCGCAACAGCGGCGGGAAGCCATGATTGTGGGTACGTGAGCGGGACTGTCCAGCTAACGGTGTAACGGTTGATGTTGGTG
>NZ_CAAAFT010000396.1:0-2161 GCF_900634765.1 Candidatus Protofrankia californiensis
GTTCAACCACTCGCGGCCGGCGCTGTCCGACGCCCGGGTCCGCCACGCGATCCGGCAGGGCATCGACAAGGACGGCCTGATCCGGGTACTCGGCGGCGGCACCCGGATCGGCAGTTCCGTCCCACCGCTGGACCCCTGGTACGAGGACCTCACCGGAATCGACAGGTACGACCCGGCGAACGCCCGCAGGCTGCTCGCCGACGCCGGCTACGCGGGTGGGCTGACCCTCGGGCTCACGGTCCCGAACATCTACCCGCCGGCCATCGCCGAGTACGTGCGCTCCCAGCTCCAGGACATCGGGATCACGGTGCGGACGGCCAGCGTCGAGTTCCCCACCTGGCTCACCCAGGTGTACCGGAACGCCGACTACGACCTGAGCATCGTCGACCACGCCGAACCGCGGGACCTGGGCAACTACGCGAAGCCGGGCTACTACTGGCGTTACGACAGCCCGGCGGTCCAGCAGGCCTATCAGGCCGCGGTGACGGCGTCCTCGGACGCCGAGCGTGACCAGAACCTGCGCAGGCTCGCCCGGCAGATCTCCGAGGACGCGGCCAGCGACTGGCTGCTGCTCGGCCCGGCTCGGCAGATTGTCCGGGCCGGCGTCACCGGCTACCCGACCAACAACCTGTCGTCCCTCTACGACGTCTCGAAGATCCAGATCAGGAGGTCCTGACCCGACCGGCCGCCGTCGTGTTCGACGCCCTCCCCTGCCCCGGAGGGCAACAATCATGATACAGAGAGTCGTGATTCACGAGATCATGGTTCGGAGGGTCGTGGTACGGAGGATGTGGGGAGTGCGAAGGACGGGCCCATGGCGGTGATCCTGCTGCGGCGCCTCGTCCTGCTGGCCCTGTCGCTGGTCGCCGCGAGCCTGCTCGTCTTCCTGCTGCTGCGACTGCTGCCCGGCGACGTGGCCGACGTGATCGCGGGGACCACGGCCTCCCCGGAGCAGGTCGCCAGGATCCGCCACCAGCTCGGCGTCGACCGACCGCTGATCACCCAGTACGCCAGCTGGGTCGGCGGTGTCCTCACCGGTGATTTCGGCGCCTCGGCGGTGAACGGGGTGTCCGTGTCGGCGCAGCTCGGCGAGAAACTGACGGTGACCGCGCCGCTGGTGGCCGGTGCGACCGTCCTGGCCGTCGCGGTCGCGCTGCCGCTCGGGATCATCTCGGCGGCCCGGCACCGGCGGGCCGACGGGCTGGCCCTGTCCACACTCAGCCAGCTCGGCATCGCGGTGCCCAGCTTCTGGGTGGGGCTGATGCTCATCACCCTGTTCGCGGTCGAGTGGGGGGTGCTGCCCGCCGGCGGGTTCCCGACGGACGGCTGGGACGACCCGGCGGCGGCCGTGCGCAGCCTGGCGCTGCCCGTGGTCACCCTGGCGCTGGTGGAGGGCGCGGTGCTGATGCGGTTCACCCGCTCGGCAACGCTGGAGGTGCTGCACGCGGACTTCATCCGCACCGCCCGGGCGAAGGGGCTGACCCGCGGCCGGGCACTGCTGCGGCACGGGGTCCGCAACGCGGCCGGGCCGGTCCTGTCCGTGCTGGGCCTGGAGTTCGCCACCCTGCTCGCCGGCACGGTCGTGATCGAGAACGTGTTCGCGCTGCCGGGCGTCGGGCAGATGCTGATCGTCGACATCGGCAACCGCGATCTGGTCAAGGTCCAGGGCACAGTGCTGCTGATCACCGTGGCCGTGCTGGTCGTCGGCTTCCTCGTCGACGTCGGCCATCGGCTGCTGGATCCGAGACTGCTGGATCCGAGACTGCTGGATCCGAGACTGCTGGATCCGAGACTGCTGGATCCGAGGCTGCTGGATCCGAGGCTGCCGGCCGCCGGGACGCGGGGCCCGAGATGACGGCTCCGCCGCGCGGGACGGCCCGGCCGCCGAGGACCGCCCCGCCGCTGGTGACGGCCCTGCTGCGCAGCCGTTCGGGCCGGCTGGGTGTGCTGCTGTCCTCGCTCGTCGTGGCCGCCGCCGCGGTGTCCCTGGTCTGGACGCCGTACGACCCGACCCGGGTGGACGCGGGCGCGCCCTGGCTGCCGATCAGCGGGCAGCACTGGTTCGGCACCGACAAGCTCGGCCGGGACCTGTTCAGCCAGATCCTTCTCGGCGCCCGGATCACGGTGTTCGCCGCGGTGGCGGCCACCGCCGTCGCCGCGG
>NZ_CAAAFT010000397.1:0-3692 GCF_900634765.1 Candidatus Protofrankia californiensis
GGCTTGAGGGATTGAGGGATTGAGGGATTGAGGGATTGAGGCCACGTTCGCACGCACCCCTCAGTTCAGGCAGGACTCTGCGCGGCTGCTCGATCCGCGCCTCGTCGAAGACGGATAGGGGCCCTCGGCGGACGGTCGTTCAGGCGCAGAACTCGTTGCCCTCCGGGTCACGCATCACGACCCAGTAGACGCCGAGTTCCTCCACGGCCTTGACCCTGGTCGCACCAAGCCTCTCCAGCCGCGCCGCAGCCTCCTCGGTTCGTGCGCGCCGTATGTCGAGGGGAACATCGAGACCGCCACCGGAACGAAGGTCCAGATGCACACGGTTCTTTGCCGTCTTCGGTTCCGGAACACGCTGGAAGAACACCCGTGGCCCCACTCCCGCAGGATCGACGATCGCAGCTGCGGAGCTCCATCGGTCCTCCGGTACGCCCTGCGCCGCGAGGAACGCCGGCCAGCTGTCGAAGTCCGGCGGCGGAGGCTGAACCTCGTAACCGAGCGCCTCGGCCCAGAACGTCGACAACATCGCGGGGTCTGCGCAGTCGAACGTCACCTGAAACGTCATGGAGGAATCTCCTTCCGTCACCAACCTCCGCGCCACATGCTGTCATGAGCACCACGGAACCGGCCCGATCCCGCGGGAGTCGGTCGGCGAACTCCTGACGGATGAGCATGGAGGCACGTACATTGACGATCAGGTGATCGTCAATGTACTGTGCATCCCAGCTGCCAAGCGGTGCACTGACCGAGTGCGCGTGGTTCAGCACCAGGCAATCGACGTCGAGAGAGGCAGCCGCCTTCGCTTCGTCCAGAAGCGTGTGAGCCGACTGTGGCTGGCGTAGGTACACATCCGGTAGCGTATGAGCATCATATCCCCGGCCGGTCAGCGACTTGACCAGTTCGGCCGAGCTGGCACCCTCACTGCCGAGTGGATGACGCTGATCCGTATCGTAACCCGACAGCCTGTCGCGAGAACAGTAGCGCCAGCATACGCGCAGTGCCGGGCGATGGAGGCACCTATGCCGAGAGACCGGCTCACACCGGTGATGAGGACGGTCCGTCCGGTCAATGATCTCGTAATTGCCGATTCCGCACTCTCCGCCATGGCACCCCTCTTCACCCCTCTTGACATCGGGAAATGACCCGCTCGACCGTACCCCGGTTAAATTAACAGTACCGAAGGGAATCTCACCAAAAATATCTCCACGGCGTCCGCTATGTTGACCATCCCGGGGCAGGCGCCGGGAACGGAACAGGCATCACAAGAGCGATCAGCATCCGAAGAGAATGCCTCCACCGAGCGTATCTGCGTCACCCCGACGTTACTAATCCGAAATTTGGCTGTTGGACCGAAACAATGACGACGTCGCAGGTCGGGACGCGTGCCGCGGTCCACAGGAGCCTGGATTCTCTTGAGTTACTCCACGGACACCGCCTGTGTGCGATCTGGAGTACGTATGTGCGGATGGCGTATGCGTGGAGGGTCGGGAGAATGGCTGTCGCCGGATGGTGGAAATGTCCGGATAGGCGGTTAGACTCGTACACATGTTCGATCCCGAGGTGGTCGTCGCCGACCCGGCCGCCGGCGTCCGCCCGCCGGTGTGGCCCGCCGACGGCACCCCCACGTCCACCGGCGCCGCACTCGGTCCCGGTTCCCCCGGTGCCGGTACCGGTTCCACCGGTGCCGGCACGGGGGGTGGCAGTGCCGGGGGTGATCCGGTCGCTGCCGGTGCGGCTGGTCCGGCCGCTGCCGGTGCCGGGGGTGCCAGTGCCGTCGCTGGCGGTCCGGCCGCTGCTGGTACAGGTGCTCTGACCGCTGCCGGTCCGGCTGGTCCCGCGGGGGGTGTGGGCTGTGGCGGGTGCGCCGGCCTGCCCCCGCTGGAGGCCTGCGACGCGGACGGCTGCCCGAACCGTGGGACGACCCCACCCCTCCCACATCCCCGCCAACATCCACACCAGCGTCCACGACTGCCTCTGCGTCCACGACTGCCTCTGTGTCAATGTCCGCCCCTGCGTGGATGTCCGCGTCGGCCTCCGTCACGGCGGCGGTGATGTCCGACGCCAGCTCCCGGCCGGCCGGCGGGCCCCGGCCGGCCGGGACGACCCAGGCTGGTGCGATGCCCGTGCTCCCGCAGACCCGCTTCCCGGGCCGCTCCGCGAGAGCGTCGAGGACCGCACCCGGCCCGCACCAGGGCCGGACGCACCAGAGCCGGGAGCGGACGGTTCGGGGAGGAGGGCCGGCGCCCACGATCCAGACACGGGCGGAACCGGGCGGGGCGGCGTCCCGGACCTCGGCCCACCACCCTTCTGAGATCCTCCCGTCACCGGTCCTGAGATCGTCCCCTTACCGGCTGGCGGCATCCTCGTGAGCGGCGACCTCGGCTTCGTTGTCACCCACCTCGGTGACCTCGGCGGCCTTGGTGACCTCGGTGATCTCGGTGATCTCGGTGATCTCGGGGGCGGCTGCGATGTCGGCGGGGCTGTGTCGTCGGCGGCTGCGACACAACCAGGCCTCGTCCGCGAACGCGCCAACACATCCGATTTATCACCGAGCTGGTCCATGATCCCTGACCCCTGAGACAGACCCCATGCCATGTGGAGGGCGTGTTGTGGAGTCATTGTCGGGGTGTTGTTCAGGAGCGGGACGTGTTTGCCGTTCGCAGGATGGCCGCGATGTCGTCGACGGTGTCGAGCGCGCCCGAAGCAACGCTCATGACCAGATCGTAGGCGGCGTCGTTGGTGAGCGTGAGCCGGCGTCCGTTGAGGCCGTAGAAGGCGATGACGGCGGCGAGCGCGAGGCGCTTGTTGCCGTCGACGAGCGCGTGGTTACGTGCCAGCGAGTGCAGCAGCGCGGCGGCCTTGCCGTCG
The DNA here is from genome assembly GCF_900634765.1 of Candidatus Protofrankia californiensis. NCBI lineage: Bacteria > Bacillati > Actinomycetota > Actinomycetes > Frankiales > Frankiaceae > Protofrankia > Candidatus Protofrankia californiensis. Next base: position 2,869 of record NZ_CAAAFT010000397.1, read on the forward strand.
ATCGTCGGGTAGGCGTCGTTACCGAACACGCTTGCCTGCGGACGCGCGGCAGCCGATGCCAGCAGGCCGTGGTCACGGACGAGTGGCGCGGTCCCCAATGTTCGTTCGGCTACGTGCAGCAGATCGGCGAGCGTCAGGTAGATCATTCGCCGAGGCGCCGCAGGGCCTCGGCGTAACGCGGGAGCTCCTCGTCGAGGACCCGGTCGAGCAGTTCGGCACGGCTGTGGGTCTCGATGTATTCCCGAATCGCCTGTCGGGCGACGTCCTGCATGGACCGCTGCTCCAGCTCGGAGCGGCGCCGCAGCGCATCCGTCTCGTCGTCGGTGAGCCGCAGTGTCATCGCCACATCAGCATGGTATCAGTCGTGATACCACCCAGATGCGACTCCCGGCGGGTCCCGGACGGACGGCCACGCTCAACAAACAGGACATCTATTCCGCAACCACGCTGAATGTTTACAGCGCGGGTCATCCCGCGGGTTTCGGACGGGGACCGTCCATAGCCGAAGGTTATGACGGCGGGTCTTGGACGGATGACATGCGCCGCCGCACGATCGGTCGTGTGGGCGCGGCCATCGGCGGTTGTTCGACGCTGCCGTCGTCCCGATCGCAGAGTCGTCCCGATCGCAGAGTCGTCCCGATCACAGAGTCGTCCCGATCACAGAGTCGTCGAGATCGAGGAGATCGGGAAAAGAGGAGTCCGAGAAAGAGGTGGATGCTCGTGGAGCTCGGTGTCATGGGGCTGAACGCCAAGGCGACGTTGGGTCCGGCCGATACGGTCCGGCTGGCTCGGCGGGCAGAGGAGCTGGGATACCGGTCGTGGTG
>NZ_CAAAFT010000398.1:0-1380 GCF_900634765.1 Candidatus Protofrankia californiensis
CTTTGGTCTACGACCCCGACGCGCCCGCGGGCCTTCGTCTCGGTACGGTTGCGGAGCCGGTGCCGCACAGCGTCCAGGCCCTGCTCGAGGTCCACGCGGTCTCGCTCAACTTCGGCGAACTCGCCTTCAAGGCTGAGCGGACGCAGCCGGGCAGCGTCCTCGGCTGGGACGCGGCGGGCGTCGTCGCCGAGGCCGCGGCCGACGGCTCCGGACCGCCGCCCGGCACGCGCGTCGTGACCTTCGGCTGGACGGGGGCCTGGGCCGAACGCCGGGCCGTCGACACCGCGCACCTGGCCGTGGTCCCCGATTCCGTCGATCTCGGCGCCGCGAGCGCCCTGCCGGTGGCGGGTGTCACCGCGCTGCGGGCATTGCGGCGGCTTGGTCCGGTGGTCGGCCGGCGCGTCCTGATCACGGGAGCCTCCGGCGGTGTCGGACGCTTCGCGGTGCAGCTCGCAGCCCGTGCCGGCGCGCATGTCATCGCGTCCGTGGGTAGCCCGGCCCGCGGTGAGGGGCTCCGCGAGATCGGGGCCGACGAGATCGTCGTCGGCCTGGAGAACGTCACCGCACCCGTCTTCGGCGTGCTCGAGAACGTGGGCGGCACGCAACTGGCCGACGCGTTCAGTCTCCTCGACGACGGCGGTTGCCTCCAGAGCATCGGGATGGCCTCCGGCGAGCCGACCACTATCGACTTCGAACAGGAGCGTCGCAGGGGTGGCCACCGGAGGCTCGAGCCCTTCGTGGTCGGTCACCCCGACTTCGGCTCCGGTTTCGGTCCCGACCTGGCCTACCTGGTCGGCCTCCTCGAGAAGAAGGCGCTTGATCCGCAGATCCACTGGCGCAGCCGGTGGGATCGTGCTCCGCAGGCGGCCGAGGCGCTTCTCGCCCGTCGCGTCCGGGGCAAAGCCGTGCTCGACGTCAGACCGAATCCGTAGCCGACGCTGACGCTGACCCCGGATCCGTGGCCGCGCAGCCGGGCTTTGCCGTCCGCGCCGGGCGCTCCTGATGGTCACCGCCGAACATTCGCCCGGGGCCTGCCGGCGACGACCACCAGGATCAGGCGTCACGCGACTGCGGACCGGCACGAGCTCGGCCCGGAGGTCGGATCACTTCGGCGGACGGCGGCCGAAGGCGCGCAGGAAGGTGTCCACGCCGGCGCTCGCGATCCCGTCACGGTAGGCGGGCGTCACGGCGTCCGGGGCGAAGACCGTCATCAGCGGCAGATCTCCCAGCACGAGGCCGACGAACTGGGCCGCGGCCACCGCGGGATCGGTGATCTCCAGATGGCCGGCGTGCGCCAGCCGGGCCATCCGGCCCGCCAACGCTTCGATCACCTCTTTGCCACTCGAAGCCCACATCGTCCGGAACAGATCGGGGAAACGA
>NZ_CAAAFT010000398.1:1878-7867 GCF_900634765.1 Candidatus Protofrankia californiensis
TCGACCATCACCAGCCGGAACAGGTTCTCCTTGCTCCCGAGATGGTTGTAGAGGGTGGGTTTGGCCACCCCGGCCTCGCTTGCGATGAGATCGACGCTCGCGCCCTCGTACCCCTTGCGGGCGAACACCTCGAACGCGGCAGCGAGGATCGCCTCTCGCTTGTCCACCCGGCCACGCCCCGTCACCGTGATGCCGGCCGAGACGGGTGTACCCATTATCTCAGCGTATCCGTCAGGAGTTCACCGACCTCCAGCCCACTGGATCAATCACTCTTCCACGGTCTCCGCGAGGCTCGTTGCGACAGAGACCGGACTTTCGGACCGCGTTCGGGTTCACCGATGTTCCGGACCAGCACCATCTTCTTGATGGCCGCGTCGAGGCAGCCTGCGCCGGTGGTGACAATGACTCCATGCGCATCCGGCCGGTCCGGTTCGAGGAGCTCCCCGCGCTCCAGGACATCGAGCGGGCCGCCGGCCTGCGCTTCCGCGACATCGGCATGCCCGAGATCGCCGACGACGAGCCGTTCACCGTCAACGAACTCGCCCGCTACCAGCGGGCCGGCCAGGCCTGGAGCGCCGCTGACGGGACCGGCCACCTGGTCGCCTATCTGATCGCGGACCTCGTCGACGGCAACATGCACATCGAGCAGGTATCGGTGCGCCCGGACAGCGCCCGCCGCGGGCTGGGACGGGCGCTGATCGAACACGTCGCCGACCACGCGGCGGCCGCGGCCATACCGGCGCTGACCCTCACCACGTTCGTGCACGTACCGTGGAACGCCCCCTACTACGCGCGGTGCGGGTTCCGGCGCCTTACGGAGGCCGAGCTGACGCCAGGGCTGCGGGAGGTCCGCAGCCAGGAGGCCGCACACGGCCTGGACCGGTGGCCACGGGTAGCCATGCACCGCGAGGTGAGGCGGTAAGAGCCACGTGCGTTCCGCGGAACGGCAGATGGCTTCATCGGCGGCACCCAGGCCGGCGATCTCTATGACATGCTCGGCCTCACCGACCTCAAAGAGATTCAGCAGTCCAACCGCCGTCCAACGCCGATCAGGAACGCCTGGCCGGGGCGCAGGTGAGCCGTCCCCCACGGCAGGGGCAGCCGCGGATCAGTCGATCAGGGCGGGTGAGTTCGCCCCGGGAACGAGAAGGTGGGGCGTACCGGATCCGTCTGCGGGCAGGGACCAGATGTCGTTGATGCCGTCGCTGCGTTGCAGCGTGTAGGCCACAGTCGTGTTGTCGAGCCATTCCGGCTGATCGTCAATACTGCGGGTTTCTGCCAGCGGGGTCACGCGCATGGTGGCCATATCGAGTACGGACAGTCGCCAGCCGCGGGTCGGATCACCGTCGACGGCAGCCTTGAACGCGATCCGGGTGCCGTCCGGCGACAGTGACGGGCATTCGACGTTGTCGGCTCGGCTGCACACGATCCGTGCGTTGATGTCGCCTTCGACGAGGTAGCGGTGACCCTCAGTGGACATAGTTGCGTAGAACCGGTTGTCGTCGGCGAAGGTCACGCCCCAGAAGTTGACGTCGGCAGCCTGGTGCGATCTGCCGTTCCGGATGATCTGGAACTCCTCGAGACTGTCGACGAGGTGACCGGTGTCGATATCCGTGATCCCGGTACGGGTGGAAAATCCTGTTCCCGCATAGGAGTGGCCGTTGAGGAACAAGGTCCAGGCAACCATCTTCCCGCTCGGCGAGATGCGGAGCCGGTTGGGGAATCCGGTGAGTGGCCTTGCATGGCTTCGCGGCGTCGGTCACACCACGACGGCCATCGCGAAGGGAGTTCCGGCATGTCCACCATCGTCCTCATCGGCGGCTCGTTCCTCGGCGCCTGGGCCTGGGAGCGCGTCACACCACCACTGACCGCCCTGACCCGATGCCTCATTTATAGTGGTAACGGCACTGGGCTATACGAATCTCATCGTTATTAATCTTGTAGACGAGCCGGTGCTCGTCGTTGATACGCCGCGACCAGTAGCCCTGAAACCCGTGCTTCAGGGGCTCCGGCTTGCCGATGCCTTCATTCCCGTTACGGACGATGTCCTGAATCAGAGTATTAATACGCCTGAGCAGCTTGCGGTCCTGGGTCTGCCACCATACGTAGTCCTCCCAGGCATTCTCATCCCAGACGAGCTTCACTCGGCGAGGTCCCGCACCACGCCGCCGCCGCTTTCGAGCCGGTCGATGGCGGTCAGCAGCCGGCGGGCGTTCTCCGGGCTACGGAGCAGATACGCCGTCTCCTTGAGTGACTGGTAGTCGTCCAAGGAAACGATCACCACCGGCTCGTGGCCGGCGCGCGTGACGACAACCTCCTCCCTGTCCTCCACGACAGCCGTGAGAACTTCGGCGTACCGCGCACGTGACTCCGAGTAAGTCATCATCCTCATCTAAGCCTCCCATGCTTGTACGGAAAGTCGTACGTACAAGAAATTGTACGCCAGGATCGTGGAACGGTAAGGACGATGAGCAGTGACACCGGCAGGTTGCTCCGGTCGCTCCGTCGCCAGGTGGCGTCGGTGGCTACGCCCCGGGTTCGGCCGGGATGACATACCCCAACTTCCGCAGGGCGGTACGGAAGTCGGCCTCATGCTGCAGCGGTACGGCGACATGACGCTCCCCCAGCGGCCGGCAGAACCGGCGGAGCCTGCGGTCACCGACGATGAGAGCCGCCACCGCCGGATCGGCGCATTCCACCACCCGCGCAAGCCCGAGATCGCGCAGCTGGCCGGCGCGGGCCGTGACGTCCTCGAACAGCCTGGTCACGGTGGCCGGTATGGCGTGGTCGGCGTGGTCGTCCAGAAACCGCCGCAGATCCTCAAGCGGGCGGCCCATGTCGATCGCGGCTATCAACGACGCGACGCTCAGGGACCAGACACGGTCGGAGGAACGCTGCCCATAGGCGTCCAGGAAAAGCTCGTCGGCGGGCTGAAGCTCGCCGGTGACCACGATGTCCAGGTTCGGCAGGATCTTGAGCGCCGGACCCGGCCCGCCACCGCCTTCCTTCTCCGGCTCGTACCGTTCGGCCAGACCGAAGACGTATGCGCCGAGGGCGTTCAGCCGGACCGCGTGCAGACCGTCATAACGGCTGAGGAAGTCCAGGTCGTACGCGCCCCAGTTCCCGCGGAAGTCGTCGCGGGCGTCGACCGGATCGCCGTACTCGAGATCGAACAGACCGAGCGTCCCCGCGTACTCGAACAACAGGCACAGGACGTACCGGCCCTCCAACAGCGGCCACTCGTGGAACCCGTCATATCCCAGGCTTCCGTACTGCGGATCCTCGAGGTAGAGCTTCCAGACGTCACGCACCACCGCAAACGGTGGGCCATTACGCCGTATCCGGGTGAAGAGATCGTCCACCGCAACCCACTCCCCGGGCGCACAGGCCGCAAGCGCCTCGGCGACGGCCTTGCGCCGCGGACCCGCCGCGGTCAGTGCCCGAGCCGACCGCTGACCCTTGATCTCCTCGATCCGGCTCATCTCGTCGATCACCGCATGACCGACCCAGCGCCGCCAGAGATGACGGATCGTTTCCGCCACCGGCTTGGCCAGCGCCGCCCGGCCCCGCGCGGTCAGCTGCAGACGCCCACCGACGACCTCGGCCAGGCCACCGGCCTGCAGCAGCAGGGGCCACGCGAACGCGGCGATCGGCTCCTCGCGGTAGAAGTCCCCGCGGAGCAGGACACCGGCAACGGCGGTGACGGTCGCGGCGCCCGGTCGCTGCGTCTTCTCGCTGCACCGCAGTTTGCCGGCCGCGCACAACCGCAGGACAGCGAGCGCGTCGGCAGCCGCATCCCGCGCTCCCAGGCGGACAGTCAACTCGTCCGTCCCCGACAACCCGTCCGTCGTTTCGTTCACGTCCCGCGCTACGGCCATACCCGCTGACTGTAGAACCCACCTCGACGGGCACGGTCAGCCGGCACGGCTTCTCACCGTCGCACGAACCCTCTTCAGGCCTGGACGAGGACGGCCGGTACCGGCTCGGCTTGGCGGTACGGGAAGCCGTGGCCAACGCAGTGATCCACGGCAACCGCCTCGACCCGGACACGCCGGTTCGCCTGCTCCTCGCCCATGACGCGCACCGGATCACGGTGACCGTCGGCGACCGAGGCCCGGGCTTCACCCCCACCCCAGCCGCCGACGCTCCGGTGAACCTCACGTCTTCGGTCCGCGGGCTGACCCTCATCTCCCACGGCGTCGACGCCCTTCGCGTCATCCGCCGCACCGACCCACCGGGATGCGATGTGGTCCTGGTCAAACACCTCAGGAAGGACACCACGAGGCCGCGGCAACCTTTCCGTCTTTCTGTGTTCTTTTTGTGAGGGCGCCTTCATACTTGTGTCATTAGATCCTGTCAATCTTGAAAGAACGACCAAGCCGGCAGGGAGATATAAGAATCCGCAAAACACAGCCGATGGTGGAGTACGCCTACCCTCGTCACCGACCTCACCCGAGGCGGTGCGAAGTGCCGGGAGTAAGCCGACCAGTTCGCCGCCTACCAGCAGCGCCGTCACGACAGCGATCTCGAAGGCGTTCAACGCGGCCCTTCCACCGCGTGATCCATCGTTTGCGGCCCTGACCGGCGCGGGCGGGCATCCCCGCCGGTGTTTCTGCACTTCTGCCGGCGAGACGGTTGCCGGTGAAACGGCACCGGGACGATCAGGCTGGTTGCCCGGCCGGGCTGGCGGGCGTCGCGGGAATGTCGGCGTTCCACCGTGCCATCCACGCCTGGTTCTCGACGGCGATCGCCTCCTCGCAGCCCGCGACGAACGCCATATCCCGCCGTGCTCTCTCGGCAGAGGAGGCGTTGGCGGGGGCCGAGAGCTGCCACTGGTCGCGCAGGAACCGTAGTCGGTGGGCGGTCTGCTTGTAGGCGCGGGCGTTGTCCTCATAGCGCGAAGCGGCCGCGAACGAGCCCACCGACGCTCCCACCATGGTGATCGCCGGGGCCCATGCGGTGATCGTCGCACTGCCCGTGGCTGCTTCCACCGCGCTGAGCACCGCCGCGGCAAGGCTTGCGACCAGTCCGGCCCACTGGAACCGGGCGGTACGCCGCTCGGCGACGGCGGCCTGCGGCTCGTAGTAGTCGATCTGGTCGTCGACCCGGTGGGTCACGTAGGAGTCGAGGCTGTCGATCTCCGGCCATGGCCGGGACGACGACGACGTGCCGCTGATCGGCGCTGCGGGTGGGAGTATGTCGGCGGCCTGCTGGATCGCCTCGCTGCGTTCCAGCAGGCGGCGATCCCGTTCGTCCTGCGGGCCCTGGTAGGGGTCGACACCGGCCAGATAGGTGTAGATCTCGGCTTTCAGACCTTCGGACACCGACCGTAGCTGTGTCCAGGTCTTGGTGTGATTGGGGCTGACGAAGGAGCCAGCCACGATCGGTGCGCTGGCCAGAGCGGCCGTGGCCAGCGCGGCCAGCACCCGGCCGGCGCTCCCCTCGACCTGTCCGGCGGCAGTCACCAGGACCGTGCCGGCCACTCCCAGTCCGAGCGTGACCCGCCGGCCCCGGCGGATCCGCTGTTTCACTTTCCCCGCGACCGCGGACCAGTGCCGCTGGGTCTCTATGGCGCTTTGAACCCCCGCTGTGCTCATGCCGGTGATTGTGCCGGTACGCGTCCGGGAGCAACGGGCGATCCGTACTGTGCCGGTCATACCAGTATCGGCGACAAGGATCGAATCACCCGCGCCGGGACTGCTGGGCCTGGTGAAGAAGGCGCAGCTCGGCCTGTCGCAACGCGGCCTGGAAGGTGAGCGGGCAAAGGTAGCCCTGTGTCTGGATCACAACGGGTCGATGCGGACGCTGTGATCCAGGGGGTTCGTGCAGGGGCTGGCCGAGCGGGCGCTCGCGCTGGCGACGCAGCCTCGGGATCGGGAACGGGCGCTGAGATCATCATGGTGTTCATGTTTTACCGGGCTTACCCGTCGGTATCGTCGGATGTGTGAAGTTCGTCGCACTCTCCTTGATCATCAATTCGCCTGACCCG
>NZ_CAAAFT010000398.1:7922-12564 GCF_900634765.1 Candidatus Protofrankia californiensis
AAGACGGGTGTAACCCTGAGTCAGCACGACAAGCTGGCCAGTGTGCTCGCCCAGGCGGAGCTGGTCGAGCAACTCGGCTACGACGCGTATCAGATCGGCGAGAGGCACGGCGCGCCGTTCCTGTGCTCGTCACCCGCGGTGCTGCTGACCGCCGTGGCCGCGCGCACCAGCCGCGTCCGGCTGCTCACCGGCGTGACCGTGCTCAGCATCCACGACCCGGTCCAGGTCGCCGAGGAGTACGCGCTGCTCGACCATCTCAGCGGCGGACGGCTCGATCTCGTCATAGCGAAGGGCAACCACGCTCCGCACTACTCCACATTCGGGCTCGACCCCGCCGAGCAGTGGGACGTCCTCGCCGAGAAGTACGACCTGCTGCGCCGGCTCTGGTCGGAGAAGAACGTGACCTGGTCGGGGCGATACCGCGCGCCTCTCGTGGACGTGACGACGCAACCGCGTCCGTATCAGCGGAAGATCCGTGTATGGCACGGCAGCGCGACGAGCCGGCAGACGACGGAGCTGGCGGCGCTGCGCGGCGATCCGCTGTATTCGGCGAACGGTTTTTTCCGCGTCGCGCAGTATCGGGAGCTCATCGACCACTACCGGCAGCGGTGGGCCCACTACGGCCACTCGGGGGAACCGCTGGTCGCCAGCGCCTTCCCGGCCCTGCTGATCCGGAAGACCTCACAGGAGGCCGTTGAAGCCTACCGTCCGTTCTGGAACGCCCAGCGGGTCACGCCGGCGGCCAAGCACAACAACTCGCCCTTCTGGGAGCTCGAGGAGTTCATCGAGCACGGCTCGGCGCTTGTCGGCAGCCCCGAGCAGGTACTCGACAAGATTCATCGTTTCACCGAGGAATACGGCCAGCAGCTCACCGGGATAGGTGTCGACTCACTGCCGGTGGAATGGCAGCGCGAGCAGCTGGAATGGTTCGCCAACGACATCGCTCCCGACCTGCGCCGCGCGTATCCGAGCTCCCTTTGGGCGCCGGAGGCCGCGGCGGAGGTCCCAGCGGGCTGAGGCGACCCGGTGGCGTCAGCTGCTGTCTTCGCCGGATCCACGGTCCTCGGGAGTTGACGGAGTTGACGTCGTGCTGACCGACAGCGCCCCGCCCATAGGTGACGGCTCGGTGGCGGGCAGCGGTAGCTGGCCTGGGGCCACCGGGTGGACGTAGCGGCTCCCGCGCAGCAGCGATGCGACAGCGGCAAGCAGCGCCAGGGCGGCGGCTACCGCGAACACCACCACGAGACCGTGGTGGAAAGGTTCCGATATCAGGTTCGGGAAGAACTCCCTGCCGGTGAGGGTCTGCTGGTGTGCAGGCGACAGCGAGGACAGCGCATTGTTCGACTCCAACAAGTGTCCTATCGGGTTGACGCCGAGAACAGCTGCGAACAGTGACGACACGGGCGGCAGGGAAGCGATCTGACGCGCGGTGTCGGACGGCACACCCTGCTGCTGCAAACCGCTCGTCAACGCGTCCGGAAGACTGCTCGCCAACCCGACGATCATAAGCGAGAAGAACACCCCGATCGACAGCGTCGTACCGGCGTTCTGGAAGGTCGAACGCATTCCCGAAGCGACGCCACGCTGGCTCGCGGGGACGCTGCCCATGATGGATGACGAGTTGGGTGCGGCGAACATGCCACCGCCTATCCCGTTCGCGGCGATCAGCAGTCCAAAGGCCCAGTAGGGAAAGTCGACGGGCAGCAGCATCAGGCCGACGAAGCTGCTGCCGAACACGAGCATCCCGGCGGTGGCAAGACCTCGAGCGCCGAAGCGATCGGAGAGGAATCCTGATGCGGGACCCGCGACGAGAACGCCGACGGTCATGGGAACCAGGTAGATCCCGGCCCAGAAGGGCGTGTCACTGTAGTCGAAGCCGTGCAGGGGCAGCCAGATCCCCTGCAGCCAGATGATCAGCATGAACTGCAGCCCGCCGCGGGCGACGGACACGGCGAGACCCGCTGCGCTGCCGGCGGTGAAGGCCCTGATGCGGAACAGGCTGAGCTCGAACATCGGCTCGCTGATCCTGCGCTCGATCACGACGAACGCCGCGAGCAGCAGGGCGCCACCGGCGAGCAGGCCGAAGACCGCGGGGTTCGTCCAGCCCATGATGTGATCTCGGTACGGCTGGATGCCCTGGGTGACAGCGATCAGGACCGCTCCCAGGCCCACGGCAAACGTGATGTTGCCCCACCAGTCGACACGGCCCCCTCCTCCTCGAGGACCGGTGTCACGAAGCTTGCGGTACGCCCACAGCGTCCCGAAGACGCCGACCGGCACGTTGACCCAGAACACCGCCCGCCAGTCCAGGCTTGCCAGCACACCTCCGGCGACCAGACCAACGAACTGGCCGGCCAAGTAGGCGACCTGGTTGATGCCCAGCGCAAAACCGCGTTGATCGGCAGGAAACGCATCGGTCAGGATCGCGGCCGAGTTCGCCATGAGCATGGACCCGCCGACCGCCTGGAGCATCCGCCAACCGATCAGCCACAGTGCTCCGTGACCGCCATCGAAGGGATCGAACGACAGCAGGACGGATGCGATGGTGAACACCACGAAACCGGCGTTGTAGATCCTGACCCGGCCGAACATGTCGCCGAGGCGGCCGAGGGCTACGACGAGCACAGCCTGGACGAGGCCATACCCCATGATCATCCATAGCAGGTAATTGACGTTACCCAGCGCCAGCGGATCCAGGTGAATGCCGCGAAAGATCGACGGCAGTGCGATGAGGACGATGGATCCGTCGAGTGCCGACATGAACACGGCGGCGGTCGTGTTCGCCAGGGCCACCCATTTGTAGCGGTCGTCCTTACGGCGGTCTTTGTAGCCGTCTTTGTGGTGGCCGTTCATCCCCGCCGTTCGCCCGCCGGCCATCTGCTCGCCGCCCCGCTGCGGCCCGATCGCCGGCATCAGATGCTCTGCGCCAGTCGCTCAAGCAGCGGTGCGGCCGCCATCAGCTGTTCGAGTTCCGCGTGCGTGAACCCGGTCGAGAGTGCCTGCGCCAGCTGTTCGGTCCGCGCGTTGCGCCTGTCCCGCAGCGCCTGCAAACCGGCTTCGGTTATCGATAAGATCACCCGTCTGCCGTCCTGCGGGTCGGGACGTCGCTCGACGAGGCCACGGGTCTCAAGCGCGCCCAGCGTCGCCCCCATCGACTGCGGGCTGATCTGCTCGAGCTTGGCAAGCGCGGCCGCCGTGGTCGGGCCGCCGCGCTCCAGGCGCACGAGCGCCGAGGACTCGGGCATCGTCAGCTCGCCCACGGGCTGCACCTGACGTAGCCGCCGCAGGAGCAGCCCGATGCTCAGCCGAAGCGTGGCGGCAACCTGGTCGACATCCGAATCCCGAGACACTCTGTCAGCCTAAGCTGATAAGCCTGTCCTTTCAAGTTTGTCAGGCCCACGGGCGACGCCCTCCCAGATCCCCTGAAAGCACCTGCCCAATGACTTCCTGCGGGTCGCCCGAGGCCCGCCGATATGGCCTAGGACGGTTACCGTCGGCGACGTCGCATGCGGGCCAGGAGCGCACCACAACAGGTAAGATCGCCGACGTGGGTGGCATGGAGCTGGCACAGCTCGCCGGGCTGCTGCGGCAACGCAACACCATCGACGAGCAGACCGCTGGCATCATCGATCGTCCGATGACATCCGGACACCTCGGCGAGTGGATCGCGGCACGGGTCTTCGCAATCGACCTGGAACCGTCGGCAGTGGCTCCCGCGGTCGACGGCCGGTTCACCTCTGGTTCGCTGCGCGGCCGGACGGTCAACGTGAAGTGGTACCTCAAACGGGAAGGCGTGCTCGACGTCACCGAGTCACCGGCACTGGACTACTATCTGGTGTTCACCGGACCAGTGTCGGCGGCGGCGTCCTCACGCGGCGGAACCCGCCCGTGGTGCATTACCTCGGTGTACCTGTTCGACGCCCCACAACTGCTTGCCGAGTTACGCGCCCGCGGGATCAAGACACCGGGCGCGTCCAGCGTGCGAGCTGCTCGATGGGCAGCGTCCGAGATCTACCCACAGGCGAACAACACGACGTTGACGCTTGGACCCGAGCAGTCCAACCTTTTGCGATTGTTCGCACCGGCGTGATCGCCCTGCGAATGTCTCGGTGTCCGCAACAATCAGATACCACGCAGAGTGACTTCGAGACGAACCCACCGATCAACGCAGAACATGCGGTCATGCCGACCATGCGGCGGAACGGAGACTGATTTTGACTGGGCTTTGGACGCAGCGTCCGGCGTTATGCTGAGGAAGTGACGATGGCGCCCCATAGCAGCGAGGTCCACGACATGGTGGACCAGCTCGTGCCCGCCCAGGTTGGACCGTTCCCGCTTCGGTGGACACCCGGACTAGCTGCCCGATCCGTCGGGAGAACGAGCAATGGGCGCGACACGCCGTAGATTTACCGAGGAGTACAAGGAACAAGCAGTAACTTTCGTCATCGACGGCGGCCGTCCGGTCGCCGAGATCGCCCGGAACAACGGCGTCCACGAGATGACGTTGGGAAAATGGGTGAAGAAAGCCAAGGACGCGGCGGAGGTCTCCCAGCCACCGGACGCCGTGCTCGACGAGTCCGAACGCGCCGAACTCGTCCGGCTACGCGGCGAGGTCAAGGACGCGAACTCCACGATCGCCGAG
>NZ_CAAAFT010000399.1:0-1560 GCF_900634765.1 Candidatus Protofrankia californiensis
GGGCGGGTCGGGTCACGGCTGTCGTCGGTCGGGTCACCGGTCGGCCTGGCTCGGCCGTCTCGCCCGCCGACACCGCCGGGCGTGCCCGCATGGGCGGGATCTGTGACCAGTGGGACGAGGGTGTCGTAGACGGCATCTGCGGTGGGGCGCTCCCTGGGCACCTTCGCCAGCATGGCGGCGACCAGGGCGCGGAGTGCGAGCGGGAGGCCGCGGCGGCGGGCATGGACCGGTGGCGCGGGCGTCTGGACGTGCTGGGCGCGTAGCGACAGGTCGGCGGTCTCGTAGAACGGGAGGTCGCCGGTGAGGAGCTCGTAGAGCAGGCAGCCGAGGGAGTAAGAGCCGGGGGCTGCCGTCGCGGTTCGTCTCGGAGCCGGTGTCGTAGACGGCCGGGATGCCGGGGTGTTCGAGCTGGGCGGTGGTGCGGATCTCGCGGAGGAACCGCCTGCGGTCGCGTTCCAGCTGGTCGAGGAGCTCGACGGCCTCCGGGCTGTCGGGCGAGGTCGGGACCTGGCCGGGGTGGGACTGCCTGAGCACCTTGATGGCGACGGGCCGGTCGAGACGCTCGTCGTAGCCGTAGAAGACCTGACTCATCCCACCGCGGCCGAGCTCGCCGTCAACCCGGTAGCGCCCGGCGAACCGCCGCTTTCCGTCTGGCTCGCCCGCCGGGCTGGCCGCGTCGGTGTCCGCCACGCTTCCCCCCTCGCAGTCCCGTCGGTATGTATCAGTCGATGCCGGCGGGGCCGGATCCGGTGGTTTCGCGGAGCATCTCGGCGCGGAGGCGGGCCAGGGCCTCGTCACGGGCGGGCTCGGTGATGATCCGGTAGGCGCGCTTGCGGGCGGCTTCCTTGATGGCCTTCTGGAACTCGGTGTTGTCGAAGTAGAGCTTCATGAACTCGGTGTTGCGCTCGGCGTTCTCGGCGACGATGTCGTCGAGCCGGTCGTCGGCGACCTGGCCGAAGCGGGCCTCGTCGTTCATCAGCGCGATCTGCTGCATCTGGGTGTCCTCGACCAGGCCGAACTCAACCCTGCCGAAGGGATCTGGGCTTATCTGAAGACCGGTGTCCTGGCCAACCTGGCTGCGCTCGGCCTGGATCATCTGATCCGTGTCACCAAGACCGCACTCAAACGTATCCAGTACCGCCCCGGCCTGCTCTGGGGTTTCCTGGCCACGAGAGCCAGGGAGAGCCATGAGGCGAATGCTCTACGGACTGGGCGCATCCGGTACAGGGATCGCGATAACCGTGAGTCCATCGATGCCGGCGAAATCGGCGGGATTGCACGTGTACACCGGGAGATCGTTGGACAGGGCCGTCGCCGCGATCATGGCGTCATAGGCACGGGCCGACGGCTTGCGGCCAGCCCGCCGCAGCGAGGCCGCCACACGTCCGAACGCCCGGGCCGCCGGCGCGTCGAAGGGCAACGGGTCGAAGTCGGCCTCTGCCTGCTGAACATGAGCCTGGCGGGCGGCGCGTTCCCCGTCCGTCGTCGCGACCAGCGGCCCGACCGAAAGCTCGGCCAGCGTGACCGCGGTGATCAGCGGTTCCGCGGGAAGGCTGGCCG
>NZ_CAAAFT010000399.1:2025-4142 GCF_900634765.1 Candidatus Protofrankia californiensis
CCTTCCCGCGGAACCGCTGATCACCGCGGTCACGCTGGCCGAGTCCTCGATCCGCGACAACATGATCACGGTGCTGGTGTCGAGGACTCCACGTTCGTGGTCCACTGGCGGACGTGTCACAGCGCCGGGTCCAGCACACTGTCGATGTCCGCTCTGAGCCGCGCAGGATCGACGGCCGGCAGGCGACGCCACCGTTCCAGGAGCAGGGCTGCCGGCAGGGGACGGCGACGCAGTGGCCGCAACTCCGCGACCGCACGGCCGTCCCGGGTCACCGTCAACGACTCCCCGCCCGCGACACGGTCGAGAATCTCGCCGCCGTGGTTGCGCAGATCCCGAACCGCCACCTCCGTCATGAGCATGAGTGTATCACGCGTGAGACACCACTCGATGGCGCATCCGTGACTCCCCGAAGAGAACGTGCGACGGTCAGCCGAACCCGCCTGCCACGCGCACAGGCCGCGACACCCGCCCTACCAGGTCGGCGGAACACATGTTCGATGTCGTTCGACGCGCCCCCGTCTCGGGGTTCACCGCGCATCGTCCCTGGTCAACATGCGCTTCCCGACCGGGCGGACGGTGATTTCAGGACCTTCAAACAAGATCAAACTGTTCTTATTGTGGTGCGTCAGGTCCATCACTCGTCCGATGGGTAGGCCCCGCATACCGTCTGACCTGAGCGTTTAGGACCCGTAATGGAAGAAGCTATTCTTTTGCCGGGTTGATGGCTGGTCAGTGGCCGCCTGCGCCAGTTGAGGGTGATGCGGGAGAACAGCCTGTGCTCTATCTTGTTCCATTTACTGGTTCCAGGCGGGTAGCGGCGGACGGTGATCTCCAGGCCGGTGGCAGCGGCAAGCCTGGCGAGTTCATGCTTCCATAGCCAGAGTCGGTGGCCATTGGAGCCGCCACCATCGGCGGTGATGAGCGGTCTCCTCGCCGTGGGGTATTTCTTCTTCCCCATCGTGTTCCACCATGTGGTGATGGTGGCGACCGCGAACACGGAGGTGTCGTGGTCATCCCGACCGATACCCAGGCGCTGTTGTCGGCGATGTCGTAGACGCCGTAGGGGATGGCCTTGCCATCGGCGAGGCTCGGGAAGTCGTAGGTGTCGACATCCTCGGGCTCGTCGTTGGGCAGCGGACCGTCGTGGACCTTCCCGCCCGAGCGGGTCAGCGCGGTCGCGTGGTGGCTTTCCTTGCCGACGTCCAGATCACAGAACATGGTGTAGGGCTCGGCGGCGGGCCCGTCGGTCTCCTCCAAATCAGGTCGTCCTCTCCTCGTCGCCGGACCAGGCCGGACCGAGGACGGCGTGCCGGCAGCCACGTTACGAGCAGGCGTCACCACGGCCAGGTCTCTCTCAGCGGTCACGTCCGTCCGCCGCCTCCGGTGACACCACACTTTGGATCATGGTCGACCGGTGGGTTTGAGTCATGCCGGAGACGGTGGCCTGGGCGGCCCGTTTCGGGCTTGGAAAAAAGGTGGGGCGAGTTTTCGGTAGCTGGGACAGCCGAAAAGTCGCCCACTTTCATGATCGATAATGTCGGAGTCCCGGACCCAACAACAAGACGGGCACCCCGCGCCGAGCGCCGCCACGTCGGCCCGTCGGCGGCCACCCGCCGCCGATCGGTGGTCGTCGGGACGCGGCAGGGCGGAGTGCGACGCGGCACAGCGGCGCTCAGCGGCACCGCCGCCACGACGAGGACAACCGACAGTAGAATTCTTCTTGACAACTTTTCTTTTCGGATGCACCATGAACCCATGCTCGATGTCGCAGTGATCGAAGACCCGGCCGCAGCCGAGGTCTCGCTCGACCCGGTGCGCGCCCGGCTGCTGGCCGCCCTGGCCGAGCCCGGCTCGGCCACCACGCTGGCCGCACAAACAGGCCTGACCCGGCAGAAGATCAACTATCACCTGCGCACGCTGGAACAGCACGGCCTCGTCGAGCTGGTCGAGGAACGACGCAAGGGCAACTGCACCGAACGGGTACTGCGGGCCACCGCGAGCTCCTACGTCATCTCCCCGGCCGCGTTGGCGGACGTCGCCCCGGACCCTGACCGCGCCCGGGACGAGACCTCGGCCCGGTGGATGCTCGCCCTCGCCTCCCGCCTCATCAAGGAAGT
>NZ_CAAAFT010000400.1:0-3334 GCF_900634765.1 Candidatus Protofrankia californiensis
GACGCCGGGCTCGCGGTGGTGAACTTCGGCGCCGGGTTCGGCGGCCGGGGGCTGGACTCCTCGCTGCAGGCCGCGGTGGAGGAACGCTTCGCCGCGGCGGGCGCCGCCGACCACACCATGCGCAACATCATCGCCCTCGGTATGGCGCTGCCCACCGTCCACGCCCACGGCACTGACGCGCAGAAGGCCCGCTACCTGCGGCCGGGCTTTTGCGGGGAGGAAATCTGGTGCCAGCTCTTCTCCGAGCCGGGGGCGGGTTCGGACCTCGCCGCGCTCGCCACCCGAGCCGTGCGTGACGGCGACGAGTTCGTCGTCAACGGCCAGAAGATCTGGACGTCGCTCGGCCACGTCGCGGACTTGGGCATCCTGCTCGCACGCACCGACCCCGACGTGCCCAAGCACGCGGGCCTGACCTACTTCCTGCTCGACATGCACACCCCGGGCGTTCAGGTGCGGCCGTTGCGCCAGCTCACCGGCGAGGCCGAGTTCAACGAGGTCTACCTGACCGACGTGCGGATTCCGCTGGCGAACGTGCTCGGCGGGGTGGGGCAGGGCTGGCGGGTCGCGATGACCACGCTGGCCAACGAACGGGTCTTCCTCAGCAGGCGCCCGGCCCGGCGCGGCGAGGGTCCCATCGGCCAGGCCGTCGAGATGTACCGCCAGGAGGCGAGCGACGGTCGCGTTGATGCCGCGGTCACCGAGCGGCTGATGCAGCTGTGGACCGCGGCCGAGGCTGCCCGGCTGACCAACGCCCGCGCCGCGTCGCAGGCCGGGCGGCAACCCGGTCCGGAAGGATCGATCGCCAAGCTGCAGATGGCCGAACTGAACAAAGCGATCTACGAACTGTGCGTCGATCTCTCCGGCGACGCCGGCCTACTGATCGACGGTTACACCGAGACAGCGCCCGACTTCGCCGCGGTCCACGGCGGGGCCGACGTCCGCAAGGCATACCTGCGCTCGCTGGCCAACCCGATCGAGGGCGGCACCTCTGAGATCCTGCGCACCATCCTCGGTGAGCGCGTTCTGGGTTTGCCCCCGGAACCCCGGGTCGACCGCGACATCCCCTGGAAGGACGTACGACGCTCGTGACCTCCCACACGGGCACGGACGCTCCGGCCGGTCGACGGCGGGATGTCGGTGTGAGGCCCACGGCCCAAGTCCCACCGATGACCGGTAGACCCTCCCGCATAACGCGGATCATGACGGCCCGTTGAAACAATCGCCGATTGATATTGTGAACCGGGCAAAGGGACACGGCCCATTGCGCGGGAGCCCACGCCCCGGCGATGTCAAAGGATCCGGCGATGTCGAAAGAGGGCGGCACGGCAATGGCGCGACCGAAAGTTCCACTGATCTCGAAGCGACGGGCGCTCGAGGTCGCACTGGAGATCATCAACGCGGAGGGGATCGAGTCACTGAGCATCCGGCGGCTCGCCGAGCGGCTCAAGGTCAACGGCGCGTCCCTGTACCACCACTTCCAGAACAAGGACGAGATCGTCGTCGGTGCCGCGCAGCTGGCACTCGAAGGCGTCCGCGCCCCGCAGACCCACGACGAGCCCTGGCGGGTGTGGATCCTGCGCAACGCCCGCCGGCTGCGCCAGGCATTCCGTGA
The DNA here is from genome assembly GCF_900634765.1 of Candidatus Protofrankia californiensis. NCBI lineage: Bacteria > Bacillati > Actinomycetota > Actinomycetes > Frankiales > Frankiaceae > Protofrankia > Candidatus Protofrankia californiensis. The sequence continues at coordinate 1,613 of NZ_CAAAFT010000400.1, forward strand.
ATACCCGGATCTCGTGCCCGTGATGCTGCGCCGCCGGCCGCTGAGCATCGGCTCCATGGAGCTGGAGACCACCGCCGCGCTGCTGGCCAAGGAGGGGGTGCCGGTCGGGGCGATCGTGCCGATGCTGGAGGCGCTCGAGCTCGCCGCGATCGGCAGCGCGCTGCACGAGGCACGTGGCGACGGCGGCATCGACCCCGATCACGACGCCGAGCGGACGCCACACCTGATCCGGGCGTTCGAGCGGCGGGCGCTGTCCGCCGACGAGATCTTCGACAAGCTGTGCGGGCAGATCATCGACACGGTCGTGGCGACGGCCGCCGAACGGGCGGCATCACAGGAGCCGGAGGTTCCCGCCGCGCGGATGCTCTCCCCCCGCCAGCCCCAGGCGGGCAGGACCTCTCCGGCGAAGGCCACCGCCTGACCGTCCGGCGTCCGGTACCCGCCCTCGCCACCGACCCTGCGTCGGCCGCACCACCTACCTGCCAGCTCCGGACACACGGCGTTGATCAACGATTTCACCTGGGCCGCCATGCCCGGGGCCGCGCCACCCGTGGCGGAATCTGTCATCAGATGAATGGATATTCCCCACCTGGTTAGACTGAGGCTCACGAGCCGCGACCGGCTCCCCACCTAGCCGAGGCCGGAGACAGGATGACCGACAACGCGACGCCCACTGGCACGGCGACGCCTACTGGCACGACCGGCCCACTGGCAGGATTACGCGTCATCGAACTCGCCGGAATCGGCCCGGGACCCTTCGCTGCGATGCTGCTCGCCGACCTGGGTGCCGACGTGCTCAGGGTGGATCGTCCGGACGAGTCGGGCAGCATCGTGCCGCCGGAGCTGGACGTGCTGCGCCGCAGCCGCCGCTCAGTGGCCATCAACCTGCGCTCCCCCGAGGGCCTGCGGGCGGTGCTGGACCTGGTGGAGCGGGCGGACGTGCTGATCGAGGGCTACCGGCCAGGGGTCACCGAACGTCTCGGGATCGGCCCGGAGGCATGCTGGGCCCGTAATCCCCGCCTGATCTACGGCCGGATGACCGGCTGGGGCCAGGACGGCCCGCTGTCGCCGACCGCCGGGCACGACATCTCCTACCTCGCGATCACCGGGGCGTTGCACGCGATGGGCCGCCACGGCGAAGCCCCCGCCGTGCCGCTCAACCTCGTCGGTGACTTCGCCGGGGGTTCGCTCTACCTGGTCATGGGGGTGCTCGCCGCGCTGTTCGAGGCCGGCCGGTCCGGCCGCGGCCAGGTGGTCGATGCCGCCATCGTCGACGGTGCGGCCTCCCTGACCGCCATGATGCACAGCATGATCGCTGCTGGGCTGTGGCGCGACGAGCGGGGCGTCAACCTGCTCGACACCGGCCGCCCCTGGTACGACGTCTACCAGGCCGCCGACGGTGGATGGGTCGCCGTCGGGCCGCTGGAGCCGAAGTTCTACGCGGAGTTCATGACACTGCTCGGCCTGGAGCCCGACGAGGCAGCGCGCGCGAGCCGCGACGCCTGGCCCGCGCTGCGGGAGCGGATCGCCACGGCATTCGCCCGGCGCACCCGCGACGAATGGGCGAAGGTCTTCGAGGGCACCGACGCCTGTGTGGCGCCCGTCCTGGGGCTGACGCAGGCCGCCGACCACCCCCACCTGGCTACCCGCGGCACGTTCGTCGATGTGAACGGGGTGCGGCAACCCGCTCCCGCACCCCGTTTCAGCCGGACCCCACCATCC
>NZ_CAAAFT010000401.1:0-503 GCF_900634765.1 Candidatus Protofrankia californiensis
GGATGAGCTTGGCAAGAACATCCGGGAAGACCACACCGGCGATCGTGTCGATGTGCGCCGCCTTCATCTGCCGGGCCAACGCATCGAAATTGGTCGTGTCGGCCGTCACCTCATAGGTCAGATCAACGCTGACACCGGCGGCGTGCAGGCTCTCGGCAACCTGCCGGTGGAACTTCCGGGTGGCCTCGCTCAGCGCCATGTCCACCATGATGGCGCGGGTACCACCCCGACTACGGACGAAATCCCCCCAGACCGTGGACGAACCTGTTTCGGCCGCGTAGTAATGCCAGGAGAACATGTTCTGATGCTGCGCCCAGACAGACTCGGCGGCGAGCCCGGTGACCGGGATCCCCCGGTCATCCAGATACTGCGCGGAACCGCTCGCCACCTGCAGCCCCTGCATGAGGCCGAAGACCCCGTCGTCTTCGACCAGCTGACGGGCTCCGACCAGGTTCCGCGCGGGATCCGTGGCGTCGTCCCGCCAGGAGTAGGTAATCTTCCTG
>NZ_CAAAFT010000401.1:528-4604 GCF_900634765.1 Candidatus Protofrankia californiensis
CCATTGACACCACCCTCGGCATTGGCCAGCCCGAAACGAGCCTCGACGCCGGAGCGGAACCCGCGCAGAGCGGACGCCCCCGGCCCAGAATCACTGAACAGCAGACCGGCTTTGACCTCAGAATCGGTCACTTCCGGCGCCGTGCAGGCCCCCGCCCGCGCGGATCGGCCGGCACCACCCTTGTCGCCGCCCTCGTCGCACGCAGCCGTCAGACTGCCCAGACTACTCAATGCGAGAGTCAGAACCGCGAACCGTAAGTGCCAACGTCTTCCGATCAGTGACATGTTGACCCGTCTCTTCGTAAGTGTGAGATGGAGCACGGGTCATTGTAGGAGTGTGCGGTAGGAAGTCAGCTGTTCACAACACCCAATGCTGATCGAAATACCGCGTGATCGAAATACCGGGGCCCGGCGTACGGCCGACGGGCAGCACAAGCCCTGGGCCAAGGACAGTCAGCCTTCACGGGCGGGCCGTCCGACTCCGGCGAGCGGCCGACCCGCCCGTGAACGGGCTCCTACCCTGCGCTGTCTTTCTCTTGCGGCAGGCAGCCTTTCTCTTGCGCCAGCGAGGAATCATCGTCCCCGGGCGAGCTCGAGGTTGATAAAAGATCGGTCGAGCCGCCGGCGGTAGACTTCCGGTCGTGCCCGTACAGTCCGGCGGTGGTCGCAGGGAAGCGCGCAGGGAGCGCCATGCGGTCCGGCTGCCCGAAGAGTTGGTTCTGTTCGACGGCGATATCTCCAGCGAAACATTTCTGGACGGCGTCCTGGTGGAGTCCCCCGCGGACGGGCGGCAGCCGACTCCCGCGGAGCCTCTTGTCGACGTCGAACTGACGAACTCCCTCTTGCGGTCTGCCCGGCTTACCGGCCGGACCTTCAGGCGCCTGCACTGTCGTAACGTCGTCTTCGACGGCTGTGATCTGTCCGGAGTGATCCTGCATGACAGCAAAATGAATGCTGTCGAGTTTCACAGGTGCCGGCTGAGCGGCATGGTCTTCGGTGGCGCGAGGCTCGCGGACGTCCTGTTCAGCAACTGCAAAATGGACGTCGTGAACCTGCGCATGGTCGAGGGCAGGTTCCTGGAATTCCGGGAGAGCGACCTTCGCGAGCTCGATCTGTACGGTGCCAGCATCACCAATCTGCGCATCCACGACAGCGACGTTTCTTCGGCGGACCTCTCCACGTCGTCCCTGGCGGGCGATGTCCGCCTGCACGGGTCCAGACTGCGGGAGTTGAAAGGAATCGAGTCGCTGGCCGGTGCGGTCATCGGTACGGAGCAGCTCATGGACGTGGCGATGATGCTTTTTGCGGCGTCCGGCATCACAGTCGACGACGAACGCCACTGATCAGGAGCCGAATTCAGCCGGCCGAAGGGATGCCGTCCTGCTCGCCGTAGCCCTGTTCAGGGTAGGACTGATCGGAATTTACTTCATGGGGATCGGGACCGCGCCGATCCTGCTTCGTGTGCTGTTCGAAGGGTATGTGGGCGTAGGGACACCCTGGCTCCTGGGGTGTCCCTACGCCTTCCTGGATCATGAAGAAGCGCTGCGGGCGCCTGTACCCGCCCGCGGACGGCTGCGCTGTGCGCTGGCTGCCCGGCCCAGGCTGGGGCTACCGGTATGGCCGACCGTGCCGAGGCAGAGCGGGACGTAACGCTCGGCGATCGCCTCGGGCGACAGGGGCCCGTCCGAGGAGTACCAGTTGGACACGCCCTGGCACATGGTCAGAACCGCCCGGCTGGCATAGGCCGGGATGGGGGTGGTGAAGTGGCCCTGGGCGATGCCCGCTTCGACGGTGTCGAGCAGCATGTGCTCGAGATAGTCACGCAGGGCGACGTAGCGGGCCCGGTTCTCCGGCTCGAGACTGCGGATCTCGGTGTCGAGGAAGGCAAGGCCGCGACGGTTGGCCATGAAGAGCACGATGCACTCGATCATGGCCGAGAAGCGGGCGACCGGGTCGTCACCGGCCTCGGCCACCGCGGCCCGGCAGTGGTCGAGGACATCACGCATGGAGGTCTCGAGCAGGGTGACGAGCAGGGCCTGCTTGTTCTCGTAGTGGTAGTACAGCGCCGGGACGGTGACCCCGACCCGGCGGGCGATGTCGCGCACCGACGTGCCGTGGTAGCCGTGCTCGTTGAACGCCTCCATGGCACGCACGAGTACGGGGTGCAGGTCCAGCGGTGGGTACTCGCGCCACCGCTGGACAGCACCGGCCTGCGGCTCCGGTGCCGTGCTCACGCGGGACTCCTCAACGCATCATCGGGGAAATCATCGGGGGGCCATGCGGATGGCGCCGTCCAGGCGGATGACCTCACCGTTGAGCATGGGATTCTCCACGATGTGCTGGACAAGGGCGGCGTACTCCTCGGGACGGCCGAGCCGGCTGGGATGCGGCACCTGGATTCCCAGGGACTTCCTGGCCTCCTCCGGGAGCGAGGCCAGCATCGGGGTCTCGAACAGACCGGGAGCGATGGTGACCACCCTGATCTGCCGGCCGGCCAGGTCACGGGCGACGGGCAGGGTGAGGCCGACGACGCCGCCCTTGGACGCGGCGTACGCGACCTGCCCGATCTGACCGTCGTACGCGGCCACCGACGCGGTGTTGACGATGACCCCGCGGTCGCCGTCGATGGGCTCGTTGGCGCTTATCCGCTCGGCCGCCAGACGGATGACGTTGAAGGTTCCGATCAGGTTGATCTGGACCACACGGGCGAACAGCTCGAGTGAGAGCGGGCCGTCCTTGCCCAGTACCCGGCCCGGGGTGCCGATGCCGGCGCAGTTCACAGCGATGCGAACGTCCCCGAGCCGCCCGGCCGTGTCGAGGGCCGCGGCGACGTCCCGCTCGCTGGTGACGTCGGTGGGAGCGAACACGGCGCGGTCACCGAGCTTGGCGGCCACCGCCGCACCGTCGGAGGACGGCAGGTCCACCAGGGCCACCGACGCCCCGACGTCGAGCAGCCGCTGTGCGGTGGCCAGGCCCAGGCCGGAGGCCCCGCCGGTGATGAACGCGACGCTGCCTTCGATGTTCACGGTACTTTCCTCCCACAGAGAGTGATCTGTCGTTGGCGGCCTGATGCGTTTGATCAGCTAGATGCGTTCGATGATGGTGGCGTTGGCCATGCCGCCGCCCTCGCACATGGTCTGCAGCCCGTACCGGCCCCCGGTCGCCTCCAGCTGGTTGACCAGGGTGGCCAGCAGCCGGGTGCCGGAGGCCCCGAGGGGGTGACCGAGCGCGATCGCGCCACCACGGGGGTTGAGCTTGCCCGGGTCGGCGGCCAGCTCCTGCTGCCACACCAGGGGCACGGGGGCGAACGCCTCGTTGACCTCGTACGCGTCGATGTCCTCGATGGAAAGCCCGGCGCGGGCCAGGACCTTCTGCGTGGCCGGGATGACACCGGTGAGCATCAGCACCGGGTCCGAGCCGGTGACGGCGAAGGAGTGGAACCGGGCCCGGGGACGCAGACCCAGGCGCTGCGCGGCGGGGGCGCTGACGATGAGGACGGCCGAGGCGCCGTCGGTGAACGGGGAGGAGTTACCAGGCGTGATGTGCCAGCCGATCTCCGGGAAGCGCCCGGCCGCGGGGACGCCGGTGAAGGCGGGCTTCAGCGCGGCCAGCCCCTCCACCGTGGTGGCGGGGCGTACGGTCTCGTCCACTCGGTGGTCGCCCACGGCAACGATCTCCCGGTCGAAGCCACCGGCGGCGGCGGTGGCCGCGGCCCGCTGGTGGGAACGGGCCGAGAAGGCGTCCAGCTCGTGGCGGTCCAGCTTCCACCGGGCGGCGATCAGCTCGGCGGACACCCCCTGCGGGATCAGGCCCTCGGGGTAGCGCCGGCCCAGCAACACCCCGGCGGTGTCCTGCCCCTGCGCGGCGTACCCCATCGGCACCCGGCTCATCGACTCCACACCACAGGCGATGACGACGTCGTAGGCGCCCGCGAGCACGCCCTGCGCGGCGAAGTGCACCGCCTGCTGGCTGGAGCCGCACTGGCGGTCGACGGTGGTGGCGGGTACGGACTCGGGCAGCCCGGCGGCGAGCAGCGCGCTGCGGGTGATGTTGAGTGCCTGCTCGCCGGCCTGCGAG
>NZ_CAAAFT010000402.1:0-2471 GCF_900634765.1 Candidatus Protofrankia californiensis
GACGAAGCCGTGCTGGAGACGACCGGCTTTACCCTGGAAGGCCGGACCATGCGCAACGTCCGCCAGGCTGTCGCCCGGGTGGAGCGCGCCGGCTACACAGCGATCGTCCAGCGGATCAGCGATCTTGAGCCGCGGGACGTCGCGCGGCTCAGGGCCCAGGTCGCGGTCTGGCGAGGTACCGAGACCGAGCGGGGGTTCTCGATGGCTCTCGGCCGGATCGGCGATGCGGCAGACGGCGACTGCGTCGTGGTGATGGCCTTCTCCGCGGAGCCGCACGGCGCGGAGCCCCGGCTGCGCGCCGTGCTGCACTTCGTGCCCTGGGGGCGCACAGGCCTGTCGCTGGACGCGATGATGCGCGACCGGACGGCCGACAACGGGCTCAACGAGTTCCTGATCGTCAGCGCTGTCCGCCGGGCCCGGGATCTCGGTGTCAAGCGGCTGTCACTGAACTTCGCGGTCTTCCGGTCCGCGCTCGAACGTGGCGAACGGCTCGGCGCGGGGCCGGTGCTGCGCTCGTGGCGCGGTCTGCTGATGTTCCTGTCCCGCTGGTTCCAGATCGACAGCCTGTACCGGTTCAACGCCAAGTTCCAGCCGACCTGGCTGTCCCGGTACGTCTGCTATCCCGCGTCCGCGGACCTGCCCCGGATCGCGCTGGCCATGCTCGAGGCCGAGGCCTTCCTTGTATGGCCACGCTGGGTATGGCCACGCTGGCGCGGGCACCTGCCCCGCCCCAGCACCCGTCTACGCGGCGGCGCCCGCTCCGGTGACGACGGCGCCGATCACCGGCAGGTTCACCGCCGGGAGACCGGCTCCGACGCCCGCCACGGGCGCTCCTGAAGGCACCGCCCCGGGATCGGCTGGCCCGGCTCCGCTGTCCGTCGGTGCCGCCGCGGACCTGGCTGCCGACCAGAGACTGGCCGCACTCCCCGCGAGGGGCGCTCTTGTCATCGGCTTCGCCCAGGTCGCCGCACTCGCACCGGGGATCAGCCGATCGGGCGTGAGCATGGTGGCCGGTCTGGTCCGCGGCCTGTCCTACGAGGACGCGGCCCGGTTCGCGTTCCTGCTGGCCACCCCGGTGATCTTGGCCGCGGGCCTGCTCAAGCTGCCGGATCTGTTCGGCCCGCTTGGCAACGGGGTACGGGGGCAGAGCCTGTTCGGGGCGGCGGTCGCGGGCGTCGCGGCCTATCTGTCGGTGCGGTTCCTCAGCCGTTGGTTCGAAACCCGGACGCTCACCCCGTTCGCGTTCTACTGTCTCGCCGTCGGATTCGTGTCCGTACTGAGGTTCGGTCCCTTCTCGTTCTGATTTCGCAGGCCCCGAGACGCTCTGCCCGTGAGACGATCAGCCGCGGGCAGGATTCGGCCGGAAACAACGGAAGGAAGTCCCGCGCTGTCCGCTCCAGTCGTACGCAATATGCGTTGATCCAGTGGTTTTGTTCCGGCTGTGGGCGAACCCGGGCGAAATCTTCGGGGGTTCGGGGATCCGACCGGACGGCGCGGATACCCCGTCCGGTCGCCTCCAGCCATGCGGGCGGTGTGCCCGGATCACCGCTCTCACCTGGGCCTCCGCCGGCCCGGGGGGTGGGATGCTCTATCGGGCGACCAGCCGGCGGACGTCCGCTGTCGAGGTACCCAGCCCGCTCGGAGCACCGAAGGGCCGCCGGTCCACGGCCGGGTGGTAGCGCAGCTCGGTCTCCTCGTAGCGGTGGGTTCCTTCGTGCCAGCGCAGGATGCCGGCCAGCCAGTTCTGCAGTTCCCGGACGTAGCCGAGCAGCGCGCCGCGGACGTCGCCGTCGAGCTGAAGCTGGTCGAACAGCACCGGCAGTTCCTCGGCCACGATGTGCTCGAACTGGCGCATCCGGGCGGTCATGAGATCGTTCACCACCTCGACCGCACGGTCGCGGCCGCAGCCGAGGAAGTTCTCGACCACCAGCACGCAGTTGTGGATCTCGCCCTCGAACTGGATCTCCTTCTGGTAGGAGAAGACGTCGTTGAGCAGGCAGGCATAGTCGGCCGCGGCGTTCTCCAACGACCGTATCGGCCGGGTGCGGAAGATCTCGGCCGGCACGGTGTGCGCGCGGGCGAGCCGGCACAGGCTCATCGTCAGGTCGGAGCCGAACGTCGCGCGGCGCATCTCCAGGTAGTCGACGGGATCGGGGATGCGGTTGACCGCCTGGTTCGCCAGCTCCCACAGCCAACTGTCGATCATCACTTCGACGGCGTGGCGGAAGGCGGCCCGCGCGGCGGGCTCCATCGGCCCGGCGGTGCGTTCCCACAGGTCGGCGAGGCCGCGCTCAAGGGCGTTCGCCGGTACCTCGATGGCCGGGCCGTCGAGGGGCATGAAGGCGCGCAGCCGTTCGTTGCTCAGCCGCGCCCCGGCCAGGTTCCCACTCCGGCCGAAGACCACCGGATAGTAGTCGTCGCCATAGGTGCCCCAGGTCAGCCAGCTGGTGGTGAGGTCGAGTTCCGCCGCG
>NZ_CAAAFT010000403.1:0-3189 GCF_900634765.1 Candidatus Protofrankia californiensis
TGCGCATCTGTACGCAGTGTGACAGTGGAGTTACACCGTTGTTCTTACAGTCCCTCAGTGTTCACGCATTAAAGATCAGTAGCGGACGCCTGTTGTGGTGAGCGCTGGGGAAAAGGCGTGCCGCGAGCACGTCAGGTGGGGACCGGGAACACGAGCGCGGGCAAATCGCTGACGAAGTGTCGTTATTTGAATAGGTGGCATCGGAACCGAGGCTATCGAACCGGTCTCGGGAGGAATCTGGCGGATATCCCATTTACTGGCCAGGTGGTGTCCGGCATGAAGGCGACGTGAGTCCGGTCTGCGGCTTCTACGTGGAACGTGGGAAGGCGGGTGTCGACACCGCTGCCCGGGAGGGTGCCGGGCGGTGAGAGGGAGTGCGCCGTACAGCAGAAACTGGAGGCGTTGAGTACCGTCGCGGCGCCCGCCGGCGGACCGGCTCGTAGTAGTGACGAAGCCTCTGTAACGGGGGTGGAGCGAAGGGGCCGGCTCATCCGTGGTGGTTTGTTCGGGCAACCAGCTTGCTGGGAGGGATCGAGTGGAGCCATCAAAGCCGAAGGAAAAGCCGTTCCATATTTCGAAGGGGCTGGTGTGGGAGGCGTACCGGAAAGTCAAGGCTAACAAGGGCGCGCCGGGGGTGGACGGGCAGTCGGTCGAGGAGTTCGAGAAGGATCTGAAGAACAATCTGTACAGGATCTGGAACCGGATGAGCTCGGGCAGCTATTTTCCGTCTCCGGTGCGGGCGGTGGAGATACCGAAGCCAGGCGGGGGGTCGAGGACGCTCGGCGTGTCGACCGTGGCCGACCGGATCGCCCAGACCGTGGTGGTGTTGACGTTGGAGCCGCGCATGGAACAGATCTTTCATGTCGACTCCTTCGGCTACCGGGTCGGACGGTCCGCGTTGGACGCGGTGGAGACATGCCGGCGGCGCTGCTGGCGGAAAGGCTGGGTGGTCGATCTGGATATTCAGGACTTCTTCGGCAGCTGTCCGCACGACCTGGTCGTCAAGGCGGTGGAGGTCAACACCGACCAGCCGTGGGTGGTGCTGTATGTACGCCGGTGGCTCGTCGCCCCGGTGTGTCACCCCGACGGCTCCCGCATGACGCCGGTCCGCGGGACCCCACAAGGTTCGGCGGTGTCGCCTGTGCTCGCCAACCTGTTCCTCCACTACGCCTTTGACATGTGGATGGCCAGGGAGTATCCGAACGTCACCTGTGAACGGTACGTGGACGATGCGGCGGTGCACTGCGTGACCCGGCGTCAGGCCGAGCAGGTACGCGCGGCGATCGGCCGGCGGCTGGAGGAGGTCGGGTTACGGCTGCACCCGACCAAAACCAAGGTCGTGTACTGCAAGGACGGTAGCCGGCGGGGCTCGCACGAGCACACGTCGTTCACGTTCCTCGGGTACACGTTTCGTCCTCGCAAGGCGTGGAACGCGCGGGCCAGGTGCAGTTTCACCTCGTTCGCTCCCGCGATCAGCGAGGACAAGCTGACGGCGAAGAAAGCCGAGGTCCGTTCCTGGCGGATGCACAGGCGTACCGGGCGGAGTTTGGACGACCTCGCGACCGCGATAAACCCGATCGTGCGAGGTTGGATGAACTACTGGGGCCGGTACAACCGGTCCGAGATGTATCCGCTTCTCAGAAGCATCAACACCTACCTGGTGCGATGGGCCCGTAAGAAATACAAGCGGTTGAGGGCGTTCAGGAACGTCCAGTCGTGGTGGCTGACGGTTATCAAAAGAGACCGGAAGTTGTTCGCGCACTGGGCCTGGATGCCGCACTTCTGGCTGGCTGGATGAGAAGAGCGGAGTGATGGGAGACCATCACGCTCCGTTCTGTGGGAGCCGGGGAGTGTGATCCTCCCCGGCCACCCGACTATTGTGGCGCGTCAGGTCCACACCCCGTGACTTGTGCGAACGGGCCGCGGAGATCGCAATAAAGATCTATAACTGCCTCTGGTGTTGCCGGGGTGTTGCCATTGCGACGGCAACCACATGTCACACTTTCGATCACGGTCACAGGCCGTGAAATCTGAAGATCGGCGACACGGTCGGGTCGCGGGACCGATGCGGCTTCCCGGCTGCGTCCGGTGTGTGGCAGCCTGGTGACGGCGAGAGGGGAATCCACGCGATGAGCCGGTATGCCTACGACCCCGGCCGGCGTGCGCTCGTCGTCTCCTGGGCCACCGGAACGGGGGACCTGGCCGCAACCGTCGCCGCGCTGCCTGCGGCCACCGCCGAGGGCGACGCCCTGCGGCTGGCCGAACAGCTGACCTTCCTGGCTGCCGCGGCGTGGCGCACCTACACCCATCCGGCCAGCGCCACCCCGAGTCTGCGTGTCGGCAGCGAAGGCTGGCGGCGCGACAGCGATCGGAAAGCATTCGCCGACGTGCGTGCCGCGATCCGCCACCCCCACCTGCCCCGCAACGGCACCGTGCTGCAGTCCTACGTGGTTGTTGACGAGGCCGCGCACCGGGTCGGCCGCGCCCTACACCCGATCGGCAGCCAGGATCTCACCGAACGGATCATCGCCGATGTCTCCGCTGAACTCGACGCCGTCGAGCAGGCCGAACGCGGCGACCTGGTCGGACGGGCCCGCCAGGCCATCGCGTTGACCCGCGCCGACGCCTCTCCCATCCAGGTCGCTGCCGCCGACGAGATTCTGGCCGACAACCCGTTCGGCGACACCCGGCTGTTCACCGAGGTGGACCCCACCGCCGCGGCGGTCGCCGCCGCCCACTGGCTGCACGCCGCCGCCACGGTCACCGCACACCACACCGGCCTCGGCCCCACCCAGGTCCTCATCGAGGCGGACAACATCGAGGCGCTTCCCCACGAAAGCCCTACCGTCGTCCTTGAGCGCATCGCAACCGGGCAGACGGCCCGCCACGCCGTCCTCACGCTGATCGCCGATGCCATGACCGTCGCCGAAGGCGCCATCCCCGACCTCGACGCGTTCCTCGCCGAGGTGGAGGACGCACACGAGTGCGCCGACGCGCTCGGGGAACCCGGCGGCGGACTCCGCGACGCGCGGATGCCGCAGCGCCTCACGCCGTTGGACCCTGCCCGGCCCGCCACCGACCTCCTTGAAGATCTCCTCGCTGGTGTCCGCGGCTGCTGGCTGCTCTACCGCGACTCCAGCGACATCCCGGACCCCGACCCTGACACTGCCGCCCCCGCCGGGGCGGGTG
>NZ_CAAAFT010000404.1:0-6327 GCF_900634765.1 Candidatus Protofrankia californiensis
GAATTTACTAAACAAAACAAGATCGGAGGCAGGAACAGTATGACCAGCAAAACTCGCTACTTCCGCAGTGAGGCGCCAGGCAGCGACCAGCCGAAACGGGCCATCACCTACCTGCGGGTCTCAACCTCCGGACAGGTCAAGACCGACTACGACCCGGAGGGCATCTCGCTGCCGGCCCAGCGCCGCAAGTGTGCCGAGCAGGCCCGGGAACTCGGCGTCGAGACCGTCGACGAATACCTGGAACCCGGCCGGTCGGCGACCGCCATCCACAAACGACCGGAGTTCAAGAAGATGATCGCCCGCATCCGCGAGCAGCGCGACGTGGACTACGTCATCTTCTACTCGCTGTCCCGGATGCACCGCAACTGGGCGGAAAACGGCATCACCTACGCCATGCTCCGCGAGCTGGGCGTCACCATGATCTCGGCCACCGAGAAGTTCGACGACACCCCGCTCGGCGAGGCCATGCACGGCTTCCTGGCCGTGTTCAACGGCTTCCAGTCCCGAGCCAACGGCGAGGACATCCGCTTCAAGATGGGCGAGAAGGCCCGCCGGGGCGGCACCATCAGCCAAGCGCCGCTGGGCTACCTCAACGTCGGGGAGCAGTTCGAGGGCCGGGAGATCCGCAGCGTGGCCATCGACCCGGAACGGGCGCCGCTCATCCGGATAGCCTTCGAGCTGTACGCCACCGGCAAGTACACCTTCCGGTCGTTGCGCCAGGCGCTGACCGAAGCCGGCCTGCGCACCCGGCCGACGGCTGCACGGCCAGCCAAGGCCATCTCGATCCACAAGATCGGTAACCTGCTCCGGGACCGTTACTACCTGGGCTACGTCACCTACCAGGGAGTGGAGTTCCAGGGCCGGCACCCGGCCCTGATCGACCCGGAGCTGTTCGAGCGGGTGCAGAAGGTACTGGCCGCCGAGCGGCGTTCCGGAACCCGGGAACGTGCCTACAACCACTACCTCAAGGGCGTGGTGTGGTGCGGCCGCTGCGAGCGGCGGCTGATCATCGCCCGGGCCCAGGGCCGCCACGGCGGGCAGTATTTTTACTACTTCTGCCGCGGGCGGCAGGAGCGTACCTGCGATCTGCCCTACATCGTGGTGGAGCGGATCGAGGAGGCCGTGCTGCGGCACTACGGCCAGGTGCGTATCCCGGCCGAGGTCGGCGACCGGCTACGGACAGCCATGGACCAGACCGTGGCCAACGGCGCGAACAACACCCGGCAGCTGCGGGCGCAGTACGCCAAGCGCCTCAAGGCGCTCGATGCCCGGGAGGACCGCTACCTCGACCTGGTGGGCGATCCGGACTGGCCCCGGGAGAAAGTCAGCGGGCGGATGCGGGCCATCCGCGACGAACGGGCCAGTTTGAAGCGGCAGCTGGATGATGCCGATGGTGAGTTGCAGGTGGGCTACCAGGTCGTGGCCGGCATGCTGGAACTGCTGGCCGACCCACAGGAGCTGTACCGGGTGGCGCAGAAGCGCACCCGGGCCATCCTGAACAAGGCGATCTTTACCAAGCTGTTCATCGACTTCGAGGGTGAGGGGCCGTATGTGGCGGCCGACGAGCTGACGGAGCCGTTCGAGACGGTGGTGTATTTGCGGCGGGAGGGCCGTACCGAACCGGCGACCGGCACCGAGGCCGCCAGCCGGGTGGAGGAGCCACGGGCAGCAAACGGTGAGGCGGAACCCACAGACGATGGGCGCAAGACCACAGACCGGCTGCGCCGCCGCTTCGCGCTGGCCGCGGCACACTACGAGCGGCGGGACGACAGTGGCGTCCCCCTTGCGGAGGACGCCACGACCGGTGATGTTGTTACTGTCCCGGGATTGCTCGATTACTCTTTGTGGGGAGTGGGTTCGAGTAAGACCGGGATGGTGGGGCGGGTGGGACTCGAACCCACGACCGACGGATTATGAGTCCGCTGCTCTAACCGACTGAGCTACCGCCCCGTGACCATCGCACCGGTCGCGCTCACCGCCATGTTGGTGGATGGCACGCCGACCGGCTGAGCATATCGCCACCATGCAACGAGGAGAGATCATCGGGCCCGGATGAGGCCGTCGATCCCCCGATATCGACTCGAACGGGTCGACCGACGACCGTCAGGCGAGTTCGGGGAGCCTGCATCCAGCGGAGTCAAGGCATGACGGACCTTCATGGACAGGCCCCGCCGGAATGCCGATCGTTCAGCCGGGACATCGCCCGGCGTGCGTCGGTTGCCAGAAGGTTGTCCCCTCAGCAGCCGAGGAGGTCACAACATCATGCACGACCGGGCCAATATCACGTACAACCAGGACGCTTCAAACCGTGCCGCGGGCTCCTGGCTCCGGCCGATGGTGGCGCGCCGCGCATTCCGACAGCGCTGGACGGACCACCGCGCTGCGCTTCACGGTCTGGATCACCACCTGCTGGGCAGGCTGGGTTATCCTCCTGGTGCTGTCCGAAAGCGTTTACCTGCCGGGTTTCCTTCTGATGGTTGCCGCCGAGCTCAGCGTGCCGGTGTGGGCCGAACGGGCGCACGCGACCACCTGGCATCCACATCACATCGCCGAACGGTACGGCCTGTTCACGATCATTGTGCTCGGGGAGACGATCCTGGCCGCAACGGCCGCGGTACAGGACGGCCTCGATGCGGAACATGCCGACGACGCGTCCGACGGCCTGACAGCGCTCGCCGTGTCCGCGCTGTTCGTCGTGTTCTCGATGTGGTGGCTGTACTTCGACCACCCGGCGCACCGGTTTCTCTCCGACACCAACCGGAACGCCTTCCTGTGGGACTACGGCCACTATTTGATCTTCTCCTCCGCGGCGGCGGTCGGCGCGGGCCTCGCGCTTGCCGTCGACTACGCGACGCACAGGTGCATATCGGCTCCGGCGTCGCAAACGGGGCCGTGACCGTTCCGGTCGCGGTGTACCTGCTCAGCGTGTGGTTGCTGCACGTGCGACCGCACCGCCGGGGTGCCCGCTACGACGCGGGCTTTCCGGTGGCCGTGGGCGTGATTCTGGCGGCGACCACGGCACCCTGGCCATTCGCGTTGCCGCTCACCGCGGCCGCGACAACGGCGCTCGTCGTCGCCTGCTATGTCTTTCTACGGTGATTAAATCACCATGAGTAGCCACAGCCTGGACGCCGATAGAGTGCCGGCATGCAGCGGCAGCCTGTGAACAGCGGCAGCCCGTGAACCGGTCGGTCGAGGACAGCAACCGTCGGATGCTACGGGCGCGTGACGCCATGGACCGCGACTACGCGAAGCCGCTCGACATCCCCGCGCTGGCGCGGATCGCATTCGTCTCGCCGGCGCACTTCATCCGGGCTTTTCGCACAACCTTCGGCGAGACGCCACACCGCTACCTGCAGCGACGTCGCGTCGAGCGGGCGATGGCGCTCCTGCGAGAGACCGATCGGAGCGTGACGGACGTCTGCTTCGACGTCGGCTTCACAAGCCTCGGCACCTTCAGCCGGACGTTCCACGCCGTCGTCGGCGAGTCGCCGTCGTCGTACCGTCGGCGAGCCGGGCCGGTACCGGTGCCGACCTGTTTCGGGATGGCATGGCTGCGACCGAGCAGTTTCGGAGAAGCGGACCGGGGTGGACTTACGTAGCGTTGCCGGCATGTTCAACGCCATCACACACTCATCCGTCTACGTTCTCGACCAGGACCAAGCTTTGGACTTCTATGTCGGCAAGCTCGGGCTGGAGGTCACCACTGACGTGGATCTCGGCTTCATGCGCTGGCTGACCGTCAGCGTCCCCGGCCAGCCCGAGCGCGAGATCCTGCTGGAGAAACCCGGCCCGCCCGCCATGAGCGAACAGACCGCCGCGCAGGTACGCGACCTGGTGACCAAGGGCGCGATGGGCCTCGGCTTCATCCTGAGGACCGACGACTGCCGAAAGACCTACGAGGAGCTCAAGACCCGCGGCGCCGAGTTCACCCAGGAGCCGACCGAGCAGCCCTACGGCATCGACTGCGCGCTGCGCGATCCCTTCGGCAACCACATCCGCATCGGGCAGCCGGCCGCCGAGATCGGCGAGATCACCGACGAGGTACGCAAGCGTTGGAAGGCGGAAGCACCGGCGGACCGCTGATACCGGGCGCCGTAGCCGGGGACATGCCGATCCTGGGAAGGATCGCTCATACGCGGTGCAGTGCCCCCGCAGGGGGCTCCATATCGCTGTCCGGATCGGCTGTCCGGCTCCACAGAGAAGATCAGCTGGTCCTGTCGGCGACTGGTCACGGTAACGCGCCCGGGGATGCGGGTTGATGGTGGGATGTACCGCATCTCCATCCTGGTGACCGTGCCACGCAGCCAGGTCGGGGTGTCTGCGGCGCATGAGCTCTCGCCATGTTCGCGGGTGCAGGCGAGAAGGGCCCCGCGTGAAGCGGGGCCCTGAAGCACACCGGGACTGCTAGGACGCGGACTTCACGACACCGACCAGGTGACCCTCGGGATCGTTGAAAAGTCCTAGCTCGACCCCTTCCATCACCTTCTCCGGCCCCATTACCCGCGACCCTCCCAGGCTCTCGGCCTTCGCGAGCGCGGCCTCCACGTCGGGCACCTCGACGTAGAACGTGACATGGCCGGGGTACCCCTGCGGACCCGATCCGATGCCGCCGCCGATTCCGATGCCTTCGGCATTGACATTGCCCTCGCGCTGCACGGTCCCGTAATTCATCGGGTTGTCAGAGTTGATCTCCCACCCGAACAGGCCGGAATAGTAGCTCTTCAGCTTTTCGGCGTCCTTACCGACGATCTCGAAGTGGACTACTGGCTGCCCCATGATCTCTTTTTCCCTTCCGCACCGAACGCGCCGACGCCTGCGCGCAGGCGCGCCTCGACGGCCCGCCGACGGCACCTACACGATGACCAGACCGGATGAATCAGACCAGCTACGACCTTGCACCGGGACGCACCTCAGGCTCATCCAACGCGTTCCCGGCTGCAACCGCTCCACCCCCTCAGCGCACGGACGACGTGCGCTTCGCAGTCTTCTACAGCGGGATGCGTTCGGCTCGCCGGCGTGGTCGAACGGGTTCACCGCCGCACACACCGCCGCCCTATACGATCCGGCACGACGGCGTAACCGGCATAACCCGGTCATCGTCCCCGCATCCCCGCCACCGATCGCGAGCGCTTGTCACGGCTGCGCGGCCCGTAGGAGAGCAGGGTCACCGGGGCGCCGAGGGCCTCCTGCACAAGTCGCGGCCAGGCGGCAGCATCCGGGACGGGCTCAAGGACGGGCCGTGCCCTCGCCAACCGGCTGGTCAGCCTCGCCTGACCCACCAATGTCCCGGGAACCTGGGCCTCCGGCGGCGCGAAAAAAGCATGATCGTGCCGCCTTTGGCCCCCTGGTGATCCGGGCACCTGGGCCTCCCCGACCTGCCGAAGCACCCGGTCGTCGGATGGTTCCGGTGCCAGCCGGGTGACCGTCACGCCGTCGATCTCGTAGGCGTGACAGGCTGCGAGACGGTGCCGGGCGGCCACGTCGAGGTGGGTCAGCGCAATGGCGTCCACCCCGCCGACGACATCGGCGGCGTAACGGTGCGCCACCGTGTCGAAGTGACCCACACGGAAAGCGCCCTGCCAGGGGCCGGTGCCGTTGTGGACGTCGGGCAGCGCGGCGGTCAACCCCGCGTCCTCAGTGACCAGGGGGCCGGTGCCGTGCCGGGTGGTGTAGGTGCGGATCACTCCCAGCCGCAGCGCCTCCCCCGCCATCCCCGCGTCCGCGAGCAGCTTGTCGGCGTTCGCCGGGGTGGTCGTGGACCAGGTGGTGTAGGGATGGAAGCCGTGCCACTCGTCGAGGAGCACGCCTTGGGCCCCCTCGAACACCACGGGCCCGCCGCGCAGCAACATGCGGACGTACGAGTCGTCAACGAGGTCGACGACATCGGAGAAGGCGCGGAAGGCCGCCGCGCAGTCGTCGACCGCTGGCGCGGCCAGCGGGCCCAGCTCGTCGGTCAGGCGGTCACGGAGCGCGGTGAGGAGGCGACGCAGCCGGGCGGGGGCGAGGCAGTCCCCGGCCCGGGGGCTGTCATCGGGGTGGGCCAGTGCGTAGGCGACGGTCTCACCGATGCCCATGCCGCACGACCCGTGACGGGCGGGAACCCTGGCCCGTTCGCGGATGCGGTTCGCTGCCACGTGGTAAGGGGTGGTGATCAGGGCATCACGGTGGACGGTCAGGCGGGCGAGCGGGCCGGGCACGCCGGCAGCCTCGAGATGGTCGGCCTCGGCGGCCAGCGCGAGCGGATCGACAAGCATGTGACGGGACAGGTGGGTGGCGGTGCCCGCGGTGAACGCTCCCGAGCCGATCTGCGCGAAGGTGTGGTGA
>NZ_CAAAFT010000404.1:6407-13868 GCF_900634765.1 Candidatus Protofrankia californiensis
TGACGACGTTGTGGGCGGCCTGGGCACCGCCGTTGAACCGGATCACAGCGCGCACAGGTCGGCCCCGCACGGACGCTCGCGCGCACAGGTGGTCGACGACCGTTCCCTTGCCCGCGTCACCGAACCCGAGGTCGACGACGATGGTGTGGCGGTGTGGCACGGCGGTGTTCGTCTCTCCACGTCATGGTTGGGGAATGGTTGCGGATGGGCGCGAGGTCACGGTTGCGGACGGGCGCGAGCAAACTACAACGGAGCGAGCAACCTACAACCGGGCGATCCCCTTTGAACCGTCGTCGAGGCCCGGCAGGCCGTCGGAGACGACCACCGCTGCACGGTCGTGCGCGTACGCGGCAAGGGCCTTGCCGACGGCGCCGACCGGTGCGTCCGCGTCGGTCTCGCGCAGGTGCTCCAGTCCCTCGTCCAGGTCGATCGCGTCCTCGGCCAGACCGATGGTGAGCGCGATCGTCTCGCACACGGCATCGAGGTCGTCCAGCTCGATGACGTTCTGTCGCAGCAGACCGCGCCAGGCAGCGAGCACCTCGGTGTCCCCGGCGTACGAGGCTCCCTGCGGCAGGATGTAGTACACCTCGTACATACGCTGTAGCTCGGCGACGATGCGCTCGACCGGGATGTCCTCACCCAGATCGTCGCCGATGACCGAGGCGACCTCCCGGCACTTGACCCGCCGGTAGGGCAGCTCGTCACCGATGACGAAGAGGTAGCCCCGCTTGCCACGCTTGTCGTAGCAGTCGATCGAGGTGTGCCGGGCCATGAAGTACAGGGCCAGCTCGTAGGACTCGGTCTTCTGCCCGCCGCCACCGCCTTCGATGAAGATGTTGCCGAGATGGTCGTCCATCCGGTTGTCGGACTCGAACTGACCGACCTGCAGGGGCACCCGGTCGCAGGTGGCGTCGCCGATCGCGCCGAAGAGGATCTGTGGGTCGTCGACGTATCCCTTGCGGATGAGCAGGCCGAGCAGTTCGGGCAGCTTGGTTTGCAGGGTACGCGGCACCTGCCCCATCGAACCGGTCACGTCGAACAGGACGCCGATGGCCAGCGACGTCGGATGCTCGTCGCTGTCATGGCTCTCGCGCGTCCCGACGCTGTGCGGGTCGAGGTCGGGATGGGCTTTCCAACTGCCGCGCGGGCTGCTGTGGCGGACGCTGTCGCCGTAGTGGAACGCGCTGCGGCCGGTACGCCGTCGATAGCTCGAGGCCGCGTCGTAGACGTCGGTGGACCAGGATCCACTGCCCATGGGATTCCTCCGGTTCGAGTTCGGGGTTCGGGGTTCGGTCGTGCGCCGAACCCGAGGGCTGAAAACAAGGAGACGAAGGCAATGAGAATGAAAACAATGAGGCCGAAAAAATGTGGCCGAGGACAGGGACAGGACGGCGATACAGGGTAATTCGGCGACATAAAACAATGCGGTGGTGTCAGTGGATGACCGGGCTCGCTCAGGGATGCTCGTCGGCGTTGTCTGGGGTCGGGATCCGCAGCGGCCGGAAGCGGCGCGGGCCGTAGAGCCGCTCCAGCAGTTCGTCGAGCTCGCCGAGCAGGCGCCAGGCATCGTGCGGCCGCCGGGACTGACCAGGCAGAGTGCACCCTCGGGCGAACCGCAGGATCGGCCTGGGAGCGTCGTCGCGCAGCAGGTACGTCATGCACATCGTCGCCAGGTAGATGTCGGTGGCCGCGTCCGGAGGCCGCCTGGCCGCGACCTCCGGCGGATACATGTCGACGAAGCGGTCAACCATCGCCGGCACATGCATCGCCGGCACATGCCCGGCCGCGCCGCCCGAACCGTCCGTGCCGGTGACGACCGAGTAGCACCAGTCCACGAGGACCAGGCCGTGGTCATGCGGGTGGATGAGCACATGGTCGGGTACGACGGCGCCGTGCACGATCCCGGCTCTGTGCGCGTACCCGAGGGCGGCGAGCAGCCGCCGCCACATCCACGCGACGTCACGGGCATCGAGCCCGTCCGGGCACACGGCGCGCACCTCGGCCAGCGAGCGGAAACCGTGGACACGCTCGATGACGTTCGCCCGGCGTAGCCCACCGCCGACGCCGTCGCGATGCCGGAAGGTCTCGACGAGGCGGGGCACGTATGCGGCGAACCGGTCCTCGCCCTCGCGCGCCAGCCGTCGCAGCGCTGTCACCTCGCGCTCCATCAGGTCGTTGTCGGCAACCGACCGCGGGATCTTCAGCAGCGCACAGACCTCGGTGCCGCCGGTGCCAGGGTCGGCGCCGGCGTACGTGACCTCGCTCAGGGTCGCGATATCACCGCGGGCGTGGACCTTGCCGACCGAGTAGACGTGCTTCCTGGTCGTGACGACGGCCCGCCGGCCCGCTGTCTCCCCGGCGATCTCCCGCTGGTACCGCTCCCACAGGTGGCCCAGGCGGGTGAAGGCGGCCTGGGCGTCGGGGCGCCGGTCAGCCGGGACCGCGTCAGGATGGACCGTGCGCGCCAGCGTCCGGTAGGCGCGGCGGCCGGCGCGCAGGCACGCCTCGGGTGTGTCTCCGCCCCGCCCGAACAGTGCTACCGGACCGCTGGCGCGCAGGATGAATTCCACGGCTTCGTCGATCGTGGTCGGGACGGGCGGCGGCACCGGGCCCGGCGCGTCCGGCGTGTGGGTCATGCCTGTGGCGCCTGCTGTCATGCCTGTCGTGTTTGTCATGCGCCCTGCTCCCGTGCGGGGCGCAGCAGCGCCGGGTGCAGCAGGCGGGCGGTGCTGGCGCGGTAAAGCCGGGCGCGGCGTCCGCCACGGGCCCCGCCGCGGACGGTGGCGGCACCGGTGTCCTCGACGAAACCGGGGGTGGACAGCACCTTCCGGTGGAAATTTCCGGGGTGCAGGGACTCTCCCCACACGGCCTCGTAGACCTCGCGGAGTTCGGTGACGGTGAACTGCTCGCCGGCGAACGCAGTTGCCAGCGGCGTGTACTCAAGTTTGGATCGGGCTCGCTCGAAGCCGTCGGCGAGGATGCGGGCGTGGTCGAACGCCAGTCCGTGCGGGTCGATCGTGTCGACCGCGTCGGCGGGGACCCAGGCGGCCGCACGGGCGTCACCGCCGGCGGTGGGATCGGGCAGGTCCGGCGCGAAGACCAGGTAGGCGACGGAGACCACACGCATGCGCGGGTCGCGCCCGGGTGCACCGTATGTGCCGAGCTGCTCGAGGTGGACCCGCCCCAGCTCGTACGGGGTGGCGACGGTGTCGCCAGACGCGGCGAGCCCGGTCTCCTCCGCCAGTTCACGGACGGCGGCCTGTGGGAGGTCCTCCTCGTGACGGGTGCCGTCCGGGGCGATGCGCGTACGGACGAAACCTCCGGGCAGGGACCAGCGACCCGCATACGGCATTTCGCCACGACGCACCAGCAGGACGTGCAGGACGCGCCGGTCCACCCGGCCACCGGCTTCCAGCACATCCGTTCGATTACGGATCGTCAACGCAACGACGTCGACGGTAACCGCAATCAGGTCATAGACACGAGGGTCGTACGAGGCGAGCCAGCGCCCCTCCTCCGCTGGAACACCCCCCGGCCCCTCCACCGGGACGGCTCCCGGCCGGCAGCCACCTGGCACGCCGGCCGCCGGCGAGAACCGGGACTCCACCGGGTCCATCAACCGCTCCCTCCTGGGCACCGGCATGCCGACACCAGTTCTTCTCAACTAGAGATTTTCTCGATTCGAGAAGAACATATCGGACGCCATGACGAACCGCAAGAGGGCGAACCACCGGTGGAGGGGCCGCCGGCGGGAGGGGCCGGCGGCGGGGCGGACTGCTGATCGTCCGCAGGCGCGCCTCCCACCCGAGCCGGGAGACAGCGTCCCGAGCCGAGCCACGACGCAAACAACTTGGTTCACACCGAGCGGGAACTCAGTGTGAACCTTCGGCCAAAGGGCCCGACCGATGCGCGTCGGCCCGCATGCACCCGCCCCTGTCTCGCCCTTGTGGACACGGAGCTGCTGGCCGACGCGTCACCACCGCTGCTTTCGACCTTTCGACATCAGGCATCGGACGACGTAGAGCCATCGGATCCGCTCAGGTCCCGCAGGCCTGGGCCTTCCGGACCTGCCGGACCTGCCGGACCTGCTTCCGGACCCCGGACGCCAGAAGCATGATCGCGCCGCCTTTGGCCCTCCGGACCCGTTCCAAGCAAAGATCATGTAGCGGGAACGAAATGATACCGGACTCCGGTGAGTTCTTCGGAGAGACCCCAGAGCCGTTCGGCGGCGTCAGGGTCCAGGGCTGTTTTGACGGGTTGGACAACCGTGGGATAACCCTTGGATTCACCGCGTTCACCGGGACCGATGAACTGGCCGCCTTCGGCGTCCGGATGAGTGGCCGCATACAACTGGCTCAGTGCCCCTGTCCCGGCATCCTTGGCGATGAACCGGTTGGTGATTTTCAGTACCAGGTTCAGCAGTCCGGTCGGCCCGGCGGACTGCAGGTTCGTAGCCGCATAGCCCGGGTGGGCCATGAGGCTTCGTACCGGCGCCGCGCTCGCCCGCAGCCGGCGGTCCAGTTCCAGCCCGAAGAGGATGTTGGCGAACTTTGACTGGGTGTAGAACGTGACCGGGAAATACCTGCGTTCGCCGTTGAGGTTGTCCCAGTGGATGGAGCCTTTTTTGTGCAGGGCGGAACTGACTGTGACGACACGCCCGCCACTACCGGCCGCCAATACGTCCAGGAGCAGCCCGGTGAGTGCGAAGTGCGCGAGGTGATTGACGCCGAACTGCACCTCGAAGCCCTGTGCGGTGAGCGATCGCGGCGGCATCATGATCCCCGCATTGTTCACCAGTACGTCGACGGGTATCCCGTCCGCGATGACACCCTTGGCAAAGGTGCTGACCGAGTCCAGGTCCGAAAGGTCGAGACGGCGCACCTCCAGACGTGCCTCCGGTTGCCCCACACGCAGTTTCTCCAGTGCCTCCTCACCCCTGGCTTCGTTGCGGACGGCCATGACGACGTGGGCACCACGGCGGGCCAGCTCTCGGGTGGTGATGTAACCAAGCCCGCTGTTGGCCCCGGTCACGATGAAGGTCCTGCCAGCCTGATCGGGAATATCGTCGGCGGTCCAGCGACTCATAGCGGTTCCACACTCCGGTGTTCTTGAATGATGATCTACTCATGCCCGTGCTGACTTCCGAGAAGCCCAGGCGCGCTCTCAACTCAACAGCAGTTCGCTCTCAACAGCAATTGCAGCGTGTCCGGGGAGCTGACCTGCCTGTGTATTGTGCACGGCCTCCGGGGCACGACAGTCGGCGGACTGGCAGTGTAGCCCGCGTGCCCAAGGCAGGCTCCCTCGGCCCCGGACGAGGACATGCAGACGATCACACCACGCCCGGTCCTGAGCATGTGCGGGATCTCGTATTTGATCGCCAGGAACACCCCTCGGCTGTTCGTAGCGGCGATGTCGTCCCATTCTTCGACGCCGGTTTCGTGGAGCGGCTTGGAGAACTCGACGCCGGCGTTGTTGAAGGCGATGTCGAGACCTCCTTACGTCGCGGCGACCCGGTCGACAAAGGACTACACCTGCGCCGGTACCCGGACGTCGGCCTTGACGTACACGGCCTTGCCACCGGCCTGGCGGATTTCCTGCTCGACCTGCCCCCACTCGGAGCGATCGGCCGGCAACCGATCGACCCGAAGGAGGCGAGCACCACGGCGGAGGCCGACAGCAGGGCGGGGTAGCTCCCCTCGGAAGCACCTCCCGGACACCCTGAATGGATCATACTGTGACGGACAGTAGCGACACCGGGACGACAGGCCGCTCCCTGATCTCTCCTGCGCAAAACACCGCTGCCACGTTCCAACCGCGGGCGTGTACGAACCCGGGTTCTCACAGAAAACGCGAGAAATCACGAACGACGACGGGGTTAATTCTTGTCCAATTGCACCGAAGGGCACAATGAATCGCAGCTGCCGGCCGACGCCGGAGCGCCGCGGCCGCCCATCCGAACATACAATCGACCGATAGCGTCGGACGACTCCTGGTACTCTGTTCCCCGGCTTTGACTAGAAAAAGGCAATCGGGTCGACGAGAGCAGGGAGACTGCGGGATGCCAACCGCCGACACCAGCCAGAACGTGCTCGTTTTCGACATCTCCCGTCACGCCGGGAACTCCGGGAACTCCGGCATCCAGCGGGCCACGACCGAGGTGCCGGCATGACACTCCCCCACACGACGGCCCCTCATGACAGCCGCCCCCCGGGGGAGTTTCCCGCCGACGAACATCCCGGCGAGGCGATCGCGGTTCCCTGGTCAGTGGTGTCGGACTATCGCTGTTTCGGCTGTTCTCCACACAACGAGCAGGGGCTTCAGCTGCAGTTCCGGACCCATCCGGAGGGGATGCAGGCCCGCTTCCGCTTCGGACGGGCACACGAGTCGTACCCGGGGGTCGTGCACGGCGGCCTGACCGGGGTGGTGTGCGACGAGATCATGGGCAACCTGATCGTGCTGCGGACCGGCCTGACGGCGTTCACCACCACCATGAAGGTGCGCTACATCCTGCCGCTGCTCATCGGGACGACATATGACTGCGTCGCCCGGCTGCGAACCCAGGACGAGGGGAAGGCGGGCAACCGGCTCACCGATGCCACAGCCGAAATCCTCAGCCTGGACGGCGACACGATGGCCACGGCCACGGCCAGCTACCAACTGGTCAGCATGCAGGCGGCACGCCGGCACCTCGCCCTCGACGATGCCGACGCCGACCGTCTGCGGAACGTGATGCCCGAGCGCCGGAACGGGCAGGCGTTCGAGCCGCATCCCAACGGGCAGCACGCGTAGACGCACGACGAGCCATGTCGCACCGGAGCCGGATCACCGGCGCCGGTGTGACATGGCATCGGCACCGGAGCACCGGCGCTGCGTCAGGAGCGCCACGGCCACGGCCGGGCTCGTCAGTTGCCGAACACGTCGAGAAGCGTTGCCGCGCCGCCCGGAGCCAGCTCCGCGGCAAAATTCTCCACGTATGCCCGAATGGTCGGATGCTCGGCGAACACCGAGGCGCGGACGTCCTGCTCCAGCTCCGCGCTCAGCTTTGCCGCAACCTCGATCAGGTTCAGGGAATCCAGCCCGACGTCGAAGAGGCTCTGGTCCGGGTCCACGGCCTGTGGGTCGTCCAACCCGAGCATCTCGGCGACCGCACGCTGGATGAACTCGATGAGGACCGGGTGTCTCTCGCGGCCCTCGGCCGCCTCGAGCCGGTGGCGCAGCGTCTGCTCTTTCGGCTCTTTCGGCGCGGCGCCCTGGCCCGCGCCGCCGGCCGGACCCACCCGCTGCTCCGGCTCGACCCAGTAGCGCCTGCGCTGGAACGGGTAGGTGGGCAGCGGCACGCGCCGACGCAGATGATCGGCGTGGAACGCCGGCCAGTCAAGGTCGACGCCGCTGGTCCACAGGCGTCCCGCGGTCTGGAGCCACGCCTGCCGGACGCGGCCGGCGGAATTGGTGTCCCGCGGC
>NZ_CAAAFT010000405.1:0-7393 GCF_900634765.1 Candidatus Protofrankia californiensis
GTGACGACGCGGCCCGGTTCCCCGAGCATGAGCGTCAGGGCGGCGTCATGGACGTCCCAGCACACCAGTGCCCGTCGGTACGCGTGTGCCCGGCGCCCCACCGCAAGGGTGTGGGCCACGTCGGCGAGGTCGAGCGTGTCGCGATGCGCGGCCAGATGGCGGGCAAGTTCCTCCGTCGCCTCCTCGAGCGCCGCGGCGGAACCCGCAGAGGTCACCAGGAGCTGACAGCCGTCCGGCGGTGCGGCGACGGGCTCGCGCACCGGGGCTTCCTCGAGGATCACATGGGCGTTGGTCCCACCGATACCGAACGAGCTCACGCCGGCGCGCCGCGGGGTCGCACCCGACTCCGGCCATTGCTGTAGCTGCGTGGTGACGGAGAATGGGCCGCTGTCGAAGTCGATGTCGGGGTTCGGCTTTTCGAAGTGCAGGCTCGGCACAAGGCGCCTGTGCCGCAGCATCAACGACGTCTTGATCAGCCCTGCCATCCCGGACGCGGCGTCGAGATGACCGATGTTCGTCTTGACCGAACCGATCGCGCACCGACCACTTGCCGCGGCCCGCGGCGTGAACACCCGGGTGAGGGCGGCGATTTCGATCGGGTCCCCGAGCGGCGTTCCCGTGCCGTGGGCCTCGACGTAGGAAATCGTGTCGGCGCCGCAGCCGGCGAGAGCCTGTGCCTCGGCGATGACGGCGGCCTGGCCGGGCACGCTCGGGGCCGTGTAGCCGGTCTTTGCGTCGCCGTCGTTGTTGATCGCGGTACCCTTGATCACCGCGTGGATCCAGTCACCGTCGGCGAGTGCGTCGGTCAACCGCCGCAGGACGACGACCCCGACGCCGCTACCGACGATCGTGCCCTGCGCCCCGGCGTCGAAGGCCCGGCAACGACCGTCCGGCGACAGGATCATCCCCTCCTGGAAGAGGTAGCCCTCGACCTGTGGCACCCGGACGTGGGCGGCACCGGCCAGCGCCAGATCGCACTCTCCGCCCAGCAGACTCACGCAGGCCATGTGCACGGCCACGAGCGAGGTGGAGCATGCGGTGTTCACACTCACGGCCGGTCCGCGCAGGTTCAGCTTGTAGGCCACACGCGTCGTCAGGAAATCCTTGTCGTTGGCCAGCATCAGCCGGTAGCGCTCCAGCGTCGTCCCCGACCGGAAGCGTTCCGACAGATTGTGCAGGAGGTAGGTGTTCAACCCGGCACCGGCGTAGACACCTGTCACACCCGGGTAGGTGTCCGGGTCGTAACCGGCGTGTTCAAGTGCCGCAAGTGAGCATTCGAGGAAGTGCCGCTGCTGCGGGTCCAGGAGCTCGGCCTCCTCGTGCGTGATACCGAAGATCTCGGCGTCGAACATCTCGACGTCGGGGAGGATCTGCCCGGCCTTCACATAGCGTGGGTCCGCCACCAGTTCGGGGCTCGCCCCGGCCGCCAGCAACTCGCCGTCGGTGAAGAAGGTGGTGGTCTCGCGCCCCGCACACAGGTTCCGCCAGAACTCCTCGAGGGTGTCGGCACCGGGAAAACGGCAGGCCATCCCGACGATCGCGATGTCGGAATCCCGGACGTCGTCCTGTTGTTCCATCGGCTCTCTTCCGCTCGGGGCCTCCGGACACGCGAAGAAAACAACCATCGCGCGCCCTTCGGCCGGCTAGTCGATTCGGATGCCCATGTCCGCGGCCACGGTCCGCATGTCGAGAAAGCTGCGGGCGACGTACCGGGCGGCGTCCTCGGTGGCGTCCAGCCGCTTGAACAGGTCGACGAGCGCATCTTCGTGCGCGTCGGGATCCCCCTCCCCCGTCGCGATCTCGAAGACGATCGCCCTGAGCCGGTCCTCGAGCTCGGTGACGTCGACCGACCGGGGAAACCTGACACTGTAGGTGGACCGGTCGTAGTCCTTGTTCCGGCTGACCGCCCGCAGGTAGCTCGACGCGTTCAGCTTGTAGAACATGCAGTCCCAGTTCTTGAACGAATAGTAGTTGAGCAGCGGGAAGAGCGTGCAATGGGTCTCGTACGGTGAGGACCGGTAGAGACCCTTCTCCTTCAGTTCCGCGACGATCCGGTCGGGGTCGTACTCGTCCCGTAGGGCGACGAACGGAAAAACGATCTTAGGCAGCTCGCTCTCCGGGGCGAACAGCAGCCGTTCCAGCTCGCCCTGGAAGTACTCGTCGGTCAGGGTCCGGCCGAATGTCCGGTAGAAGCTCTTCACGATCTTCCGGACGTTCGACTCCATGGTGAGTATCTGCTGCGGGTCGGCACACAGGATGATGTACGGGATGTCGTGCTGCCACGCGTACAGGATCGCCCGGATGACGAAGAACGACCGGCACGAGACGCACGGCAGCTTCTCGTCCAGGTACTTGCCCGGCTTCGCCGGGGTCGGCCGGTTGAAAACCTCCCGCATCACGTCTTTTATCCGTTCGTCGGTGTCGATGACGAAGGTGGCCGGAATCTTCTCCCGGACGAGAGAGATGTTCGCGGCGGCATGGACGCTCTCGAACGGCAGGTCGAAGGTGTAGGAAAGCACCCGCTTGTGGTATTCGTTCACGAACTTGTCCAGCATGTAGGTGCTGTCCTTGCCACCGCTGTACATCAGGAGGCAGTCATGCGGCCCACGCTGGTTGGGCCCGCTGTTCGTGAATTCCTCGTACACCCTGGACACGTACGTGAAGTTCTCGACCAGCTCGACCGCGACGTCGAGCCGGCACAGATTGCACACCCCGTCGTCGTCGATCGAAATACCGGGATGGCCGGCATTCAGCGAACAGACCTTGCAGCGGACCATTCCTCACCTTCCCAGCCGAGTTCTCGAATACCTCGCCTATCTCGCCACCAGGCCCACATCGGGTGGCCCCGGCCACATCAGGTGCCCGGGGGCCGTCGCAACCTGAGCTCAAGGCGTCTGTGTCGCAGCTCCGCGAGCGCCGTGCGGTCACGCCGACCGGATCGTTCGGCCGGGTACGTCCCGCCGGCACCGTCATCAGCGGAGGCATCACCTGAGGCACCGGTATCGCCTGAGGCACCGGTGTCGCGGCTGTCGCCGGACCGGCCCGCAGCCGATGCGGACAGGTAGGACGCCAGCCCACGCACAGTCGGATAGGTGAACAGGTCAACGCGGGTAAGCGACTCGGACAGTTCCGCCCGCAGCCGTATCAGGACGTGCATGAGCAGCAGCGAGTTACCACCGGCGTCGAAGAAGTTCTCATCGATCCCGACCTGCTCGACGTCCAGGACGCTGCGCCATATAGCGGCAATCACATCGACATACGGCGCAGCAGCCTCGGCTTCGGTGGGGGACGAGACCCGGCCCGCACCGAAACCGGTCACGGACGCCTCGGCCGGCGGGGGCAACGACCGACGATCGACCTTTCCGTTCGCTGTCAGCGGCAGGCGCGTCATGGTCATGAACATCCCCGGGACCATGTAGAGGGGTAGTCGTGCCTTCAGGTACCGGCGGAGTTCCTCCGGCGGCGGGCCGGCGCCGGGCTCGGTCGGGACGACATACGCGACCAGCTTCCGCTTGCCGGGCGTGTCCTCGCGCAGGCAGACCACCACATCGCCGACCCCGGGGTGCGCACGCAGCGCTGTTTCGATCTCACCGGGTTCGATGCGGTATCCATGCAGCTTGACCTGGTGGTCGGCCCTGTGGAGGTACACAAGCCGGCCATCGTGCAGGTGGCGCACCACGTCACCGGTCCGGTACACGACCGTCGACGCGTCCCGGACGAACGGGTTGCGGACGAATCGTGCGCGCGTGAGCTCCGGCTCCCCGAGATAGCCCGCGGCCACGCCGTCGCCACCGATGTACAGCTCGCCGGGCAGACCGGGCGGCACCGGCTGCTGCCACCTGTCGAGAACGTAGAACCGGGTGTTGGCGATCGGTCGTCCGATCGTGACCGGCCCGCCGGGCTCCACCAGGTCGACCGAGGACCAGATGGTCGTCTCTGTCGGCCCGTACAGGTTCCACACCCGTGCGGCGCGCGCGAGGAGGCTGTCCGCGAGGTCGCCCGCCAGCGGCTCGCCCCCGCACAGAACCGTGAGGCTGCGATCACCGTCCCAGCCGGCGTCGATCAGCATCCGCCAGGTCGCCGGGGTCGCCTGCATCACCGTCGGGCGGCTGCGCTCGATCCGGCTCCACAGCTCCAACCCGTCACCGGTGACATCGGCGGGTGCCACCTCGACCTGCCCGCCCGTCACCAGCGGCAGGAGAAGCTCGAGGTAGGCGATGTCGAAGCAGACCGTTGTCACCGCCAGGAGCCGGTCATCCTCGGTGAAACCCGGGGTCCGCGCCATCGAGCACAGGAGGTTCGTCAGGGCGCCGTGACCGACCTGGACGCCCTTGGGCCGGCCGGTCGACCCCGACGTGTAGATCACATATGCTCGGCCTTCGGGTGACGCCCGGTCGTAACTCTCCTCACCCGTACTCTCCTCACCCGTCTCACCCGCGCTGCCGCCGGGGGTTGCGATCACCTCCCAGCTCCGGTCGAGCGTGACGACGGTCGCCGGGCAGCCCTGGACGTCGGGCTCCAAACTGGTCTGGGTGAGCAGGAGCGGCAACCGCGAGCTGGTGAGCATGTGGGCGATGCGCTCGGGTGGATACACCGGGTCCAGTGGCACGAACGCCGCTCCGGACTTCATCACGCCGAGTACGGCGACAACGATCTCTTCGGACCGTTCCAGGTAGATGCCCACCAGGCCGCCGGGACCGATGCCCTGGCGGCCGAGGAAGGCAGCGAGCTGCGTCGACCGCCGGTCGAGTTCACCGTAGGTGAGCATCCGATCGGAGAAAATGACGGCTGGCGCCTCGGGCCGGTGACGCGCCTGCCGCATGAACAACTGGTGCGCACACCTGTCGCGCGGGTAGTCGGTGTCGGTGTCGTTCCAGGTGACAAGTACGCGTTGCCTGTCGTCAGGGGACACCAGCGGGATCCGGGTCGGATCGGCTGCTGCGGGACCGGTCAACGCCCCAGGGACCTGGACCTCCGGCGGCGCGGGAGAAGCATGATCGTACCGCCTTTGGCCCGCCAGGGCCTCAAGGAACGCGACGAACATCGCGCGCATCGCGTCGGCGGCACCGGGTTGCAGGACGTCCTCAGCGACCAGCCAGCGATATTCATCCGCCCCGCGCGGGATCTGGACGAGCAGGACGGTCGCGGGCCGGGGCCTGGGCACCTCATCGAGATCCTCTACCAGCTCGACGGCAACCGGCATGCCACATTCGACCCAGGGGGCGTGCGTGCGCAGCTTCCCGTTGCGAATCCACACGTCGCGCAGGTACGTACCCCGGCTGCCGAGCAGGTCGAGCTGCCGGGCCACCGCTGCCCGAAGGTCGGCAAAACTTCGGTTCTCACCGAGAGGGGGCACGTCGAACGGCAGATGGTGTGCGAACACCTCACCGGCACCACCCGAGCCACCCGAGCCACCGGGATTGCCCTCCCACCGCAGGTCGACGTCAAGCCCGTCCTCGCCGGCCAGGCGTGCCAGGAAGGACAGCAGAGCCGTGAGCAGCCACTCGGATCCGCCGCGACGCGAGCCGTCACCGACCCGCCCACTGCCCAGAAGACCGGCTGGGACGGGAATGCGGACGTCCCGATAGCGCTCGGGCAGGCCCGCGGCCGGATCACGGTAAGGCAGGTCGAGCGGCTCCGCGGCGAGCAGACGTTGCACCCAGTACGCCTCGTATGCCTGATATTTCTCATACGCCTCGTCCTCGTCCTGCTCCTGGGTATGGGCGTGGCTCCGGGCCTGGGCCGATCTTGCTGTCTGCCGCAGCAGGACCGCGCCAGCAGGCCCGTCCCCACCCGGGGCGCTGCGTTGACCGACCAGTTCCCCCAGTGCAAGTTGCGGGAGTGCGGCAAGTGAGGCATGCGGAGCGGACACCATCGCCTCCAGCAGCCGACGCGTGTGCGCGAGCATCCTCACCACGTCCTGGTCCTCGAAGCGGCGCCGGTCGTAGCCGAGCTTGAGGATGAGGCGGTCGTCGAGGTTGGCATCGAGGGTGAGTGGGTAGTTCGTCTGCTCTTCCAGCCGGAAGTCCCGGTGCTCCCAGGCACCTCCCAGCGACCGCAGCACTGTTGCCGGCAGGTAGTTGTCGAAAACGACCACGCTGTCGAACAGCGGCAGCTCGGCCGGTATGTCGCTCCACGCGTGGATGCGGGTTGGCGACGTGTGCTCGAAACCGCGCAGCGCCAGCTGGTGCCGCCGCAGCCGCCCGAGGAGTTCGACCACGCTCGTCGCGCTCGGTGCGGTGACCCGGAACGGAACCGTGTTGAGAAAGAGACCGAGCATCTCTGCGGCACCCTCGAGAAACCCACGGCCCGCCCGTGTCGTACCGAACACCACGTCATCACGACCGCTGAGCTGCCGAAGAAGGACCGCCCATGCGGCCTGGACGAAGTTGTTCGCGGTGACCTGATGCTCACGGGCCAGCAGCTTCAGTACCGCCGTCACGTCCTCGGAAAGCTCCGTCCGGGTCGCCGCCAGGACCTCTTCACCGGGGCCGAGAGCGCGGACCGTGTCGACGACGAGCGGGGTGGGTTCGGTCAGACCCGCGAGATCGGCGCGCCAGAACGACTCCGCCACCGCAACGTCCTGCTCGGCCAGCCAGTCGATGTAGTCCCTGTACGGGCGCCGCTGGGCAAACGTGGCCCGGCGCCCGACGAGAAGCTCGTCGTACACCGCGAACAGCTCGATGAGCACCATGAGCAGAGACCGGCCGTCCATCAGCGCGTGATGGGTCGTCCAGATGAACTCGTACTCGTCGTCCCCGGTGCGGAATACGGCGAAGCGCATCGGTGGGCCGGCCGCGAAGTCAAAGGGCCGGCGTCTGTCCTCCACGAGGTACTGGCGCAGGCCGCGCTGCTGCACGGCCGCGTCCAGCTGCCGCCAGTCCTGCTTGTGCAATGTGACGTGGACGTTTTCGTGTACGACCTGGATCGGGCCGTCCGGATGCTCCGCATGGAGGGTGGTCCGCAGCGCCGGATGCCAGTCGAAGAGCTCTCGCAACGCCTGCTCGAACACCGCCTGATTCATCTTCTCATGCAGGGTGAGCAGCTTCTGTAGAATGTAGACGCCTTCGCCGGGAGCGCTGATGCTGTGCAGCAGCATCGCGCGCTGCACCGGCGACAGGGGAAACCTTTCAGCTTCTCCGCCCAGCTGCCCGGAGTCTCCCTGCCCGGGGTCGGGTAGGAGTGGTGAAGTCAGGAGAACTCTCGAGACGCGGTGCTCGCCCGGGTCCGGCACGTCTGGGCCTCCCATTGAACCGAGCCGGTTGCTCTGCTTCCGGCGACGGACCCACCTTGAAAGCAACCCGGCGGGCAGGCGATCTACACGACAGAGATACGATCTCGTTTCTTCGAATGGCTGTCGGCGGGTCCGTTGTTTTCAGGGGGTGGAAGCGGG